>QCGF01000012.1 GCA_003278175.1 Prochlorococcus sp. AG-363-P15 | reverse complement strand
AATGTTTCGCCTAGTCAGCACATGCTTTTCACAAGACATCGCGATATGCCTGGGATTATTGGTCAACTTGGCTCTTTGCTTGGCGAGCACAATGTCAATATTGCTTCAATGCAAGTTGGGCGAAAAATTGTCAGGGGTGATGCCGTGATGGTTTTGAGTATTGACGATCCAATACCTTCAGAATTATTGGCTTCCATTCATTCGATTAACGGTATTCAAGAAGCCCATCCAGTTACTTTGTGAGGGTTTGACCTGCTTTTGCTTTATTTTTGATTCATGAGCTTTGTTGAAACCATATTTTGGTGGCGCTTATCTTTTAGTTCTCTTCCAGATTTTGAGGAGCTGTTTTTTTGGAAACTCGAAGATCTTGGAATTTGTCGTTATGCGATTCAATATTTACCTGAAAACCTGAACGAAAGAACCTTTTTTGTCTGGTTGCCTTCTTGTGATTGGTCAATCTCTACGAAAGATTCTCTGCTGAACTCGCTTATGCCATTGGCTCATTCCAATGGCATATCAATTTCCCAAATTTCTTGGGAAAAGATCGCTGACGAAGATTGGAGCAAAAGTTGGAAGCAATACTGGACTCCAGATGCAGTTGGCAGAAATTTGTTGATTTTGCCGGCCTGGTTAGAGATCCCAGAAGAATTTTCGCAAAGAACTGTATTGCGATTGGATCCAGGCATGGCTTTTGGTACTGGGAGTCACCCAACAACTCGCTTGTGTCTAGAAGCTTTAGAAGATAACCCTCCTGTTGATTTAAAGATTATTGACCTTGGATGTGGAAGCGGAATTTTGAGTTTGGCTGCTTTAATTCTGGGAGCGAAAGAGGTTTGGGCAGTTGATATTGATTCCCTGGCAGTTTGTGCAAGTCTTTCAAACATTAGATTGAATAAAACCCATTTAGATCGCTTTAGTGTTGAAAGGGGATCTTTGGATGTTCTTCGTGGAAAGTTGAAGAGAAATTCAGTTGATTTACTTCTATGCAACATTCTTGCTCATGTAATTGAGAAATTGGCGTTGGATTTTGATGAATTCCTTTCGCCTAATGGCCGAGCTTTGTTAAGCGGAATATTGGTTGATCAGTTGCCAAGGCTAGAAAATTTATTTGATTCTTTGGGCTGGGAAATTGTTCGTTGTGTGGAAAAGGACAAGTGGGCATTGCTAGAGGTCAAAAAGCCGAAAAAATAACCTCAAAAGATAAGTTTTACTTATGAGAGGGCCTTTTAGTATTTGACTGATTCATCTTGGGGCATGGTGGTGATGTAATTGCCGCACATCGATGTAAAAAGGATTGATAATGAGGTGATATTTTTTACTTCAGGTCTTTCAGGTCTTTTTTTACTTATGGCTTCTTACAAGGTCACTCTCGTTAACCAAAGCGAGGGCATAAACACCACTATTGAAGTCCCCGATGATCAATACATCCTTGATGCTGCTGAAGAGCAAGGAATTGATCTCCCTTACTCTTGTAGAGCAGGTGCATGTTCTACTTGTGCAGGCAAGTTGACTTCAGGTTCTGTAGATCAATCTGATCAAAGCTTTTTGGATGATGACCAGCTTTCGGCTGGTTTCTTGTTGACTTGTGTTGCTTACCCAACTTCTGACTGCACAATCACAACTCATGCTGAGGAAGAGCTTTATTAAAGCTTGACTCGTTTCTTGCTCAGATAGTTTTAGAGACTTGCAAAACAGAGTCTTATCAGCCACCCTCATGGGGTGGCTTTTTTTATTGTTTTTTAAAAGCCATCTTTTGATTTTGTGAGTTCTGTTACACGCGAAAGGAAAAATGTTGATGCCTTAATGGCACATGGAACTATCCACCCTAGTGAAGGTGGACAGTACAGCTTTCGAGTCATTGGACCTTGTTGTCGATTGTTTGATCGTGAGGAGCTCCCATGGCCTTGTTCGCGTTTGGCATGGAAGAGTAAAGAACCAAGCTGGAGAAGGATTGGTTCTCGTTTTGTTGCGGATATGGCAGCTAGACGGTGTCCTTCTTATTCGGTTGAGATTCTTCAGCCTGGATACAAGCCAACAAAAACAGTATTGACATTATTTTCTTGTAGATTTTCTTCTGAGATGCAGGAGTGGTGGTATAGCAGGCATCCCAATTCTAAGAAAGACTCTAATACCTTTCATAAAGGTTCTAAATAAGCTTAAAGGCCCTCAAATATTTAATTTAAGGGCCTTTTAATATTTAGTTACTCAAATAGGAGCATGTCGGGAAACATGCTCCTATTTGGGATCAATCTTTTAAAGAGGCTTCCCTCTTTAAATTTAAGTTCCTGGATTAAACTTGTTTTGGCCTTCAGAAGCTGGAACATAGCCAGCACTTAAAGAACCGCATTTCAAGCTTTCTGCTGTTTTGCCAGAAGCTCTCTCACAAAGAGCCTTCTGCTGAGACCTATCAAGTAAGGCATCCGTGAAATCTGCCCCGTCAATATTTGCCCCAGGGAATTTACTCTTCAGTAGATCTGCACCACTGAGATTTGTATTGGAAAGGTTGGCATTGTCAAAGCGGGTTGCGTAAGCAATGACGCCTTTGAAATTTGCCCCACTCAAATTAGCGTTTTGCAGACTTGAAACGCTAAAGAATGAACCAGTGAGATCTGCATCGCTTAAGTCAGCACCAGAAAGGTCGTATTTGACATATTCGGTGTTTTGCAGATTTTGCCCGTGAAGATCGCGGGCAACACTGGAATCAGATGTATCTGTGGGATATAGAGCGTCTGCTGACATCGGGCTGATACAGAGACCAACAAGTACTGGTACCAATATCAGCAGTCTTGTAAGGGACCGTTTTAGAAAGGAAATAAGAGAGGTCATTGAGGACGCCAGAGACTGACTAAAAAACCGCACCCAGACATTCTTTCACGACGTGGTGGAACCTTTGCCAAGGAATCACGAACTGTTGCAGCCTGGTTTTATATCTATTTGCAAAAAGTCTTTTGCTAAAAGGGTATTTGGGAATATTGCTTTTGCTTCATTAAGAAGATCATTGGGTGTTAATCGGTTCCCTGGGGCATATCTGGGGCTCAAATGGGTTAAAACAAGTTGACCAACACCTGCTTCTGAAGCTGTTTGAGCAGCCATTGTGCTCGTGGAATGTTTCCGCTGATATGCCAAATCTGCATCTTCATGAGCATAGGTTGCCTCATGAATTAGTAGATCCGCCCCTCTAGCCAACTCAATTGCTGATTCTGAAAAAAAGGTATCTGTGCAATAGACAATGCTTGTTCCTGGTCGATCAGGACCACAAAAATCCTTTCCTTGAATGATGCGGCCATCTTCTAATTGAATATTTTCTCCCTGCTTTAAAGCTGCATAGATCGGACCTGGTTTAATTCCTAGCTCTCGTGCTAGTTCAAGGTTAAAACGACCTCGTCTTGCTTTTTGTTCAACTCTATATGCATATGCTGGTACTCGATGGTTGAGTTGGCAGCAGGTGACTAGAAAATCATCATCATCAAAAACTATTTGATTTTTAGTAGCACGATCTTTTACTCGATGCACCTTTATCGGATAGCTAATTCTGCTTGAGCTGCTTGTTATTACACCTTTTAAATAGTTTTCTAGTTGATCAGGACCATATATTTCCACTCCTGGACTATTCCCTGCTAGTCCAAGACTTGCCAACAGGCCTGGGAGTCCAAATACATGGTCTCCATGCATATGAGATATGAAAACCCTTCTTAGTTGGGAAAGGCGGAGTTCACTGCGAAGAAATTGATGTTGTGTCCCTTCTCCACAGTCAAATAGCCATAGCTCTGAACGCTGCGGAAGACGCAGTGCCATTGCGGAAACGTTACGGGCGCGGGTTGGAACGCCTGAACTTGTACCTAGGAAGGTGACCTGCAAGGCCTTTAACTATCAATGTTTATCCTGTCATCTCGTAGTCGTCTTATTGGCGCTTTTATTATCTTCTAGGCAAAATAGTACTCAAGTTGTTATTGGTTGTGGGCCGTTTGATACCTCAGAAAACCTGGGGTGTTTTTGGAAGCATTTTGATAATGACCATCTTTTCAGAAGGTCAGATTCAGGCTGGTCAGGAGCCAGTTATGCGTGTATTGGTTTTAGAGACAAAACAACTGCGCTTTCGTGCTGATGGTGATCAACCATTACTTGTTCATGGAATCAGCTCTAAGGAGAAAAGAGTTAGCACTTTAAAAATTCGTCAAAAGAAAGGTCAGTTTGTTATTGCAATCAATGGAAATGCAAATAAGTGGTCTTATTTGTCCCCTAAGTCTGAATTAAAGATTCGAAGTAAGGATTCTCGAGGTATCTGGTTAGGGAAACGTCGATACCGCGGCGAATTAAAAGTTCTGTTTAGAGGAGGACTAATACAAGTTGTCAATCACTTGGGGATTGAAAAGTATCTGGTGAGTGTGGTTGGTAGTGAGATGCCTAAATCTTGGCCCATGGCTGCACTTAAGGCTCAGGCTGTTGCTGCAAGGACATATGCATTGAAAAAACTTAGTGAAAAAGAGGATTATGATGTCAGAGCAACAGAAGCTAGTCAGGTTTATTTGGGCATTGAGTCAGAGACTCAAAGCACTAAAAAGGCTGTTAATTCGACCCGTTCTCTGGTCCTGACTCATAAAGGTCGATTAATTAACGCCGTTTTTCATAGCAGTTCTGGTGGAGAGACTGAGGCAAGTGGTGCTGTTTGGAAACAGCAGTTGCCTTACCTAGTAAGTGTTCCTGATCATGATCAACATAGTCCTTCTTATCAGTGGAAGACCCAGTTTGATCCTGTCCAACTGAAAGCTGCCTTTTTTGAAATAGGTGGGTTGGAAAGGATTCAGATTGTTAAACGTAGTACTACTGGAAGGACTCTTATCGCGAGGGTTGAGGGGCCAGAAGGTGATTTGGAATTGACGGGGAAGGAGTTACGCAGTCGCTTGGGTTTGAAAAGTACTTTGGTGAGCTTTCAGACGGCGCCTTATTCCTCCAAAAGGGGCGAAAAAACAAAGAATTCATCGTTTATACCAGCATCTAACAGAGAAGCATTCTCGAACAAACGATGGTCTTCACCTGAGTTTCGTCGTAGATGGTCTTTAAGAAGACTGATCTTTGATCTTCCCCCTCAAGATATAGAGGGTTCGAAGCAGCCATTACTTTTGACTGGCTCACACTCATTTCCAAAACCACCCCCTATATTTGCTTTGGAACCACCACCACCGTTGCCCCCACTAGGTCAGAAACGGATTTTAATTGTTCAGGGCTCTGGCTCTGGACATGGAGTTGGCATGAGTCAATGGGGTGCTTATGGCTTGGCCAAGAAAGGCATCGACTTTCGCCGAATATTGACTCATTACTACAAGGGGGTAGAGATTCGTAGGTTTTCGTCAACATAATCATTCTTTTGGATTAAACGGTTGAGATACGCCTAGATTTAAGTCGCTGCATAATGAAAACTTGTCCCTAGGCTGGTCAAATTTGGAGCTTTCTCAAGAGTTCCCTTGCAAGATAAAGGTGTATAAAAGCTCATTTGATTTAGCTGAGGCGGTAGTGGATGTTTTGGAAGAACGTTTAATCAAAAGACTCTCAGAAAGTTTTCCTAAACCTCTCGGCTTGGCTACTGGCAGGACAATGGAGCCAATTTACCAAGCTCTTGTTGCACGCCTTCGATCTTGGCCAAAGCAGAACTTGGAGCCTCTTTTGGATGGGTGGTCTAGTTTTAACCTTGATGAATATGTTGGTCTTTCTAAAGGAGATGCAGATAGCTTTTCAGCTTATATGAATCGTCACCTAGGAAGCCCACTGAGGTTGGGCTCTGACAAGCTATTGATTCCTGATGGGCGTTCAAAAGATCCAATAGAAGAAGCTGACCTGTATAGAAAGCATCTTAAGAGCTTGGGTGGCTTAAGCATTCAGTTGCTTGGTTTAGGAATGAATGGTCACGTTGGCTTTAATGAGCCTCCTTGCCACCCTGATGCCTCCTGTAGGGTAGTCGATCTTTCTTCGGCTACACGTGAGCAGAATGCTTCTTCTTTCGCGGGTGATCTCGGCAGAGTGCCTACTAATGCCATAACGCTTGGTCTGTCAGAGATCCTGTTAGCTGAAGAGGTGCATCTGATTGTTACTGGCAAGGCGAAGTCCAGTGTCCTTCACTCTTTATTGAATGAGCCGGCTTCAGAGTTTTTGCCTGCAAGTTGGTTGAGACAACATAGTAATCTTTTTTTATGGGTTGATCACTCTGCCTTGAGTAAAGTTCAGCCCAATATTGATCTTTGCAATAATTGGTCCAGTTAGTATTTGCAATTTACTTCGATGAGGGAAGCTTCTAGCCTCAAGAATTAGAGACAATATTGATTGCATTGTCTCTAATTCTTGAGGCTTACACTTGCTATTGGTGGGGTTGAAATGCCTTTTGAGAATTTGAATGATTTCCTTTGTTTGGACCAGTCATCGGAGTTTTCTTCAACCCTCATGGGCTTGGAGACGAAAAAGTTGTCTGAATTTGAATAGCTTTTAATTATCCCAATGCGTTGAAAACTACCTTGGGCTGTAGTACTGAAGTGCTACCCCATGTCGCTATGCCTACTACTTCACCAGAATTGTCAATAACTACGATATTTGATTTATATAGTTGATCTTTGGAGAGATTGATTTCAGGGGGAGGTTTCAGCCTGTCGGTTGATGCGATTAATTGACGACCTGTACGCCAGTGCAGATCTTCTTCCTCTGTAGAGAGCGTGAAATGAGGTAGATGATTCAGAGCAAGGAGTGGAGGGATAATACTTGGAATTTTTCCGATGAGGCTGTCATTCTTGCTTGGCAGCATTACAGCTTGCTTTTCTTCAAAACCTAGAGCTTGTGTGCGACGAAGTTGCGCTAGGCAAGCTCCGCAACCAAGATTATCGCCTAAATCTCTGGCTAGTGAGCGAATGTATGTTCCTGATGAGCAATGCACATTAATCTCGATCTGACCAGTTATTTGATCCCACTTAAGTAGAAGCAATCTATAGATTGTGACCGTTCGTTTGGGCAAGTCAAAGGTTTCACCTCTTTGCACCCTTTTGTATGCTCTTTCTCCTTGGATATGAACGCTGGAGACCTTTGGAGGAATTTGTTGTATTGCCCCGCGGAATTGGTCTAGTTGTTTTTCCAGGGACTTTTGCGTTAGTAATGGCCATGGTTTGGTAGAGATTATTTCTCCTTGCAGATCATCTGAAGAGGTGCGCTTCCCTAATTGGATGACCCCTTTGTATTCCTTGTCATTCAGAAGATATGGAAGGAGTCTTGTCGCCGAGCCGAGTGCTATAGGTAAGACGCCTGTTACGGCTGGATCTAGGGTCCCCCCGTGCCCAACACGCTTTATATCAAAAACTTTTCGCATTCTGTTGACGCAATCATGTGAGCTGAGTCCTTCAGGCTTGTCTATGACTACGAAGCCAAATGGACCCTTCATGATCGAATTTTTCTATAAGGGTTTTCATGTCGAATGTAGTGTTTCTCTAAACTTGAAGCTATAGGTTGATATTGCTGAAACTTCCCATTTTCTCATTCGACAATGCAATGTAAAAATCTTGATGTTTCTGAGTTTCTTCGAACAGGCTTTCAAATTAAATCTCACTTAGAGAGATTCCTTGAATTATCAAGTGAGGAAGTTGATTCTCAATTGTCTCTTGGTTCAGATGAGTTGGCGTCGCTTCATCCAGGGTCCTTTAAATCTGAGGATGCTAGAAATTTTTATGAAGCTAAGGTTGGCACGAAGCATCTGTTTGACCTGGCGGCGTGGCATTTGAATAGTGCCTCTTACATTGCAGATACTCTTCGGCTTCAACAACAATTTGCTAGAGGACAAGTCCTTGATTTTGGAGGAGGTATTGGGACACATGCCCTAGCTGCCGCTGCTCTCCCAGACGTCGACCATGTTTGGTTTGTGGATTTGAATCCTCAAAACAGGAGCTTTGTAATGCAGCGAGCGGTAGCTCTTGGCTTGGGTGACATGGTTTCTGTGCATAGGGATTTAGAAGGTACAGGTGATGTGATGTTTGACACACTTGTTTGTTTAGATGTCCTTGAACATATTTCCACCCCTTCTAAGCAGTTGGTTGATTTTCATAAACGTTTGTCAGCTAAGGCAATTGCATTAATGAACTGGTATTTCTACAAGGGAAAAGATGGTGAGTACCCATTTCATTTTGATGATCCGGATATGATCGAAAAGTTTTTCCTTACCTTGCAGGATCTATTTTTAGAGGTATTTCATCCTTTCCTTATTACAGCAAGGACTTATAGACCTATTTGATTGAGATTAGAGAATCCCAAACCAAGAAAACTTAAGGTCAAGAAACTTCCTCTGGATTCTTTGTTGTCTTTTTAAGCTTCTTGAGCAATATTAATCCGTTTTCGATTGCGAAGACCTCGACGAATACTTTCGAAGTTCACAACACCATCAGTTAGAGCAAATAAAGTGTCATCCTTGCCTCTGCCTACATTCACACCTGGAAGAACAGATGTACCCCGCTGTCTTATAAGGATTGACCCAGCTGTAACGGTTTCACCTCCATAGGCTTTGACACCTAAACGTTTTGAATTTGAGTCTCTGCCGTTGCGAGTGGAGCCTGTTCCTTTTTTATGTGCCATTGATTTTAGTGAAGGTAGTTGTTGGTTGGTTGTTGAAGTTAATCTTCAGATTGTTTGGTTTTGCTGGATTTCGTTCCTGTTGAGATGGATTGAACCATGACGCGAGTCAGTTCTTGACGATGGCCATTCTTCCGCCGCGTCTTTTTCTTAGGCCGCATCTTATAAACAAGAATTTTAGGTCCTCTGCGATGTTCAAGGACTTTGAGCTCAACACTTGCACCTTTGATATAAGGCTTACCTAGTTTGGCCCCTTTGCCTTCATTTATTAGTAGAACATTATCTAGGGTTACTATCTCATCAATATCTGCTTTTAGACGGTTGAAGTCATAGTAACGATTGGTTTGCACCCAGAACTGACTCCCAGAAGCTTCCACAATTGCATATGTGTCTGATTGAGAGTCGGCTTTTGAAGGTGTTGTTTTTTTAGCCATGGATTTCTATAGACGCAGATAGGCTCGGCTTAGAATTATCGAGCTTTTGAGGGCTCAATAATGTCTTTTGACCGCATTAGGCCTAAGCAGCAATCGGAAGACAATCAAACATCTTCAGGTTTTGCCCCCCCATTAGTCAAGACTGAGAGAATAACCATCTGATATTGCAGGTGTCTAGGAGTTACGTCATGAGTCCAAGAAAAACCTACATACTTAAGCTTTATGTTGCTGGAAACACTCCAAACTCAATGCGAGCACTGAAAACATTGCGTGAAATTTTGGAGAAGGAGTTTCGAGGGGTTTATGCCTTGAAGGTTATTGATGTTCTTAAGAATCCTCAGCTTGCTGAGGAGGATAAAATTCTTGCTACGCCAACGTTGGCTAAAATTCTACCTCCTCCAGTTCGTCGGATTATTGGTGATTTATCAGATCGGGAAAGAGTTTTGATAGGACTTGACTTGTTATATGACGAATTGTCTGACAGTGAATTCTCTTCTTGAATCTTGGCTTGGTTCTGATTTGAGGACATTAGAAAGGGAGATTCTTAAGTCAGGCTGTGAAGCTGATGGCCAAGCGCTCATTTGTCTCTACTGTTTCACTATTAGATAGTGAATATGTCGTTTTCAAGCGCTGCCCCGTCTCCTACAAATCATGTTCAGAAACTCCCAACAGGGATTGAGGGTTTTGATGATGTATGTCAAGGAGGGTTGCCAACTGCCCGAAGTACCTTGGTTAGTGGTACTTCGGGCACGGGTAAGACAGTCTTTTCTTTGCAGTACTTGCACCATGGAATATGTCATTTTGATGAACCAGGCATATTTGTAACTTTTGAAGAGTCACCTTCAGACATTATTAGAAATGCAGCAAGTTTTGGCTGGAATCTTCAGGATCTGATTGATCAAGATAAGCTTTTTATCCTTGATGCATCTCCAGACCCTGATGGTCAGGATGTGGCGGGAAGTTTTGATTTGTCTGGCTTGATTGAGCGAATTAGTTATGCAATTAGAAAATATAAAGCCAAAAGAGTGGCCATCGATTCTATGACTGCAGTTTTCCAGCAATATGATGCTATTTATGTTGTAAGGCGTGAAATATTCAGATTAATTTCGCGACTAAAACAAATTGAAGTTACAACTGTTATGACTACTGAAAGAATAGATGAATATGGACCTATTGCTCGTTACGGAGTTGAAGAGTTTGTTTCTGACAATGTAGTTATTCTGCGAAATGTTCTTGAATCTGAGAGAAGACGAAGAACAGTTGAGATTCTAAAGTTGCGTGGGACAACTCATATGAAAGGTGAGTTTCCTTTCACAATGGGAAATCAAGGGATAACTGTTTTCGCGCTTGGTGCTATGAGGTTAACTCAGAGGTCTTCAAATACCCGTATTAGTTCAGGCGTAAAAGATCTAGATGAAATGTGTGGAGGAGGCTTTTTTCAGGATTCAATCATTCTTGCAACTGGAGCAACAGGTACAGGAAAAACCATGCTTGTTTCTAAATTTATTGAGGATGCATATAACAATAAAGAGAGGGCAATACTTTTTGCTTATGAAGAATCTCGAGCTCAATTGCTTCGCAATGCTACAAGTTGGGGAATTGACTTTGAAAGAATGGAAAGCGATGGACTTTTGAAGATTATTTGTGCATACCCCGAATCGACTGGCTTAGAAGATCATTTGCAGATAATCAAACAGGAGATCTCTCAATTTAAGCCTTCTAGAATGGCAATAGACTCATTATCTGCATTGGCAAGAGGGGTTAGTTTAAATGCATTTAGACAGTTTGTTATTGGTGTTACTGGTTATGCTAAGCAGGAGGAGATAGCTGGCTTCTTTACCAATACTGCAGAAGAATTTATGGGAAGTCACTCTATTACTGACTCTCATATATCAACAATAACTGATACCATTATGTTGCTTCAATATGTTGAGATAAGAGGTGAAATGGCCAGAGCAATTAATGTCTTTAAAATGCGAGGTTCATGGCATGATAAGAGAATTCGGGAATTTATAATTACTGGCGAAGGTCCACAGATCAAAGATTCATTTACAAACTTTGAACAAATTTTTAGCGGCGCTCCACACCGTGTTTCAGAAGATAGATTGCCAGGTGTATTTAAAGCAATTGAGTAAAAGTTTTTGATTACACTATTTTCAACTTAATTCGCTCATTGTTTCTAGTCGACTTTTCCTTTCGGAAAGTAGCATCAACTCATCTGCATCTGCTTGTTCCAGGGGTAAATCAAACCAGAAAGTTGTTCCAACCTCAAGTTCGCTTGCCATTCGAATATTCCCTCCATGTTTTTCAATAATTCCTCTTACGATAGATAAGCCAAGGCCTGTTCCTGTTTCAGTATGAACAGCATTCTCTACTCGGTAGAAGCGTTCAAAAATTCTTTGTTGATCTTGAACGGATATGCCTAGTCCTGTATCAGCAACTTCGACTCTTAGTCTTGGGAGTGGCGAGACAAGAGCACAATGGGGTCCGGAACTATTAATTTCCATAGGCTTGGCTGTACAAATATCGGGCCACATATAGGCGCTGAGCTTTAGCTTCCCTCCAGTACGGCTAAATTTAAGAGCATTGCCAACCAAATTATCTAAAACTTGCAAAAGGAGATCCCAATTCCCAAGTACCTTAGGAAGGGCTTTGTCCATATCTATATCAAGTTGAACTTGCTTATCTTTGGCATTTAATTTGTAGGTGCGAAGTGTTTGTTCCATCGCTGGGCGTAGATCTATAGATTCAAATTGGATGCTTCTGCCTGACTCAAGTTTTGAAAGATCTAAGACATCATTGACTAACCGAGCAAGCCTATCTGTCTCTTCATTTGCAACTCCAAGGAACTCCTGCTTTTCTTCATCGCTTAGTTGATCTCCAAGGTCATGAACAGTTTCTACATAGCTTTTGATATTGAAAAGAGGTGTCCTTAACTCATGAGATACGTTGCTGATAAAGCGGCTTTGGGCAGCATTTAGCTCAACCTCTCTTGTGAGATCTTGAACTGTAATGGCCACTCCTTTTAGAGTCTCTCCTGTTGAGTCTCGGACAGATTGTAAGAATATTCGTAGTGTCCTGTCTGGTTCGCCAAGACTGCAACGAATGTCATTGCTTTCAGTTGAGTTTGTCAATAATGAAGTAATAGGAGTATGTAATTCATTGCCTAGAATCTCAGGTAACTCATTTAATAATTCTTGGCCTTCAAGGTTTCTCCCTTCCCAGCGGAACAATCTTCTTGCGGTGGGATTCGCTAAAACTATTCTGCCTTGAGGATCCATTAGGATTGCTCCATCAGCCATTGTTGCTATAAGTGACTGCTGTTTAACTTGTGCAGCTCTTAACTCTTCAATATTTGCGTTGTCATAATCTTCAAGTTGAGATGCCATCGCATTAAATCCATTAAGTAATTCTCCTAATTCACCACTCATAGGGATTGAGATTCTTGATTTGAAATTTCCAGTAGCAATTTCTCGTACGCCTCTAACAAGTTCTTTGACTGGTCGAGTAATAGTTAATGCATTAAATACTGCACCAAGAATTACAAGCACCCAGATTGAAATGAATACAGCCACTGTTACTTCTTTGGTTAGTGCTGCATTGGCTAAAGCTTTTTTATTTGGCGTTACGCCTAATGCAAGAACGCCTAGATAGTTGCCTTTCCATAGCATTGGGACAAATACATCTGTGACTTGACCTTGGGGAGTCAAATGTTGCCTAACTAAAGGAAACTGAGGCTTTTGTTTTAGCTCTAGTGGGAGTTGGAGTTTTCGGGTTAAAAGTAGTTCAGTATCAACTTGACTGGGGGTTGCACTAACTGGAATCCCTAATTGAATTACACCTTGGGGATCAGTAAAGAATATGTATCTTAAATTTCTGCTTGAACGCCAGAATTTTTCGGATACGTTGGCTACCTCCCTATTCTGTCCGTTGGCAACTAGCTCTGTAACATTTCCTGAGAGAAGTAGGCCTAAGTCACGGGCATATCTCGTGTCATTCATCCCTGCGTCACGTTGAATGCCGTTCAAAGTGAAGAAAGTTATGCCAGTCATCATGAGGCTTACGACCAATGTCGTGATGCCTAATAACTTGGTTCGTAAGCTAAATCCAGCCCACCAAAGATTTATGCGCTTCCACCATGGAGTTTGCTGGGGGGAGGGGGCATCGCCAATATCTTTTGCTCCCTCAGTAATTGAGGATGAATTAGTACTGGCCATTATTAAGCCATGATGTTTATAGATGGACTAAAACTTGCGCACCTGATAACCGATGTCACGTCGATAGTGAATGCCATCGAAATGGATCTCATTGAGTCCTTGATATGCATTTTTAAAAGCGATATCAAAGTTTTCCCCTTGAGCGACGACAGAAAGAACTCTTCCTCCTGAAGTAGAAATTTTATTGTCTTCAGTGCATTTTGTGCCTGCATGAAAAAGTTGAATTAATTTTCCAGCTTGAGTATTGATGTTAATAAGATCTCCACTACGTGGAGCTTCTGGATATCCAGAAGCAGCAGCGACCACGCAGGCACTGCACAAATTTGATATCGACAGATTTGGAGCTTGACTTAAAGATCCTAGGGCACATGCTTGAAGTACAAGAGCCAGCTCAGGACCCATTAATGGCATAAGTGTTTGACATTCGGGATCACCAAATCTGCAGTTAAATTCAATGACTTTGGCTCCAGTTTCTGTAAGCATTAACCCTGCATATATAACGCCTCGATAATCGATTCCCCTTCCCCTTAGTGCATTCAAAGTTGGCTCAAGCATTGATTCTCTTACTTTATTAAGCTCTTCCTCATTTAGAAGAGGTGCAGGGGCATATGCTCCCATCCCACCTGTATTTGGGCCTTGATCTTTTTCTTTTAAGCGCTTGTGATCTTGTGCAGTAGGTAAAAGTATCATCCTTGCTCCATCACAAAGAGCAAAGACAGAAACTTCTGGGCCATTTAGTTTTTCTTCAAGTACAAGTTTTTGTCCTGAGGCCCCAAATTTTCCTTGAAATACCTCTCGAATGGCTTGTTCTGTTTCTTGGATGGTTTCTGCAACAGTTACGCCTTTCCCTGCAGCAAGTCCATCAGCCTTAACGACTAGTGGCTTGTTAAAGCTTTTTAGAATTGATAGGGCGTCGTTCTCGTTATTGGCTGTCCAATGTTTTGCCGTTGGAATACCAGCTTCAGCCATTAGTTCTTTGGACCATGATTTACTTGCTTCCAATTGAGCACCATCAGCTCCTGGGCCAAATACTGCTAATCCGACAGCTCGTAATTCATCAGCCACTCCTTTCGCTAAAGGGGTTTCAGGACCTATTACCACCAGATCTATTTGCTTCAATAGACAGTGATCAATAATCCCCTTTACATTGCTTTCTTTAATTGCTATGCACTTGCACCCAGCAAGGTCTTTTGTTCCGCCATTCCCTGGGGCTACCCATACCTCTTCAATGCTGTTGCATTTTTCTATGGCCCATGCCAAAGCATTTTCACGCCCACCACTTCCCAAAACAAGAATTCTTTTTAATGGTGGAAGGGCTTGAACTGATGAGATTGAATTTGTCATGACACGCAGGGTTTCAGGAGGGCCTAGGTTTTAAATGTCTGGGCTTTGCCAGGAGATTCCAAAGAGTAGTTTTCATTTTGGTGAGAGGTATGAATCAATGTGTATGAAATATGTTCCTCTGACCATTCTCTTGGTTGCTTTCTCGAGTCATATGCAAATGGTTAGAGCGTCAAATGGCTTGTTAGAAAGAAGTATTGCATTAACAGCTCAATTAAATTACAAACAAAAGCCTTTTCAAGAGGTATTTAAGAATATAAGAAATCGTTGCAATGAAGCGCTGAATTCTTCTTCAGAGAATTCTCTTATAGAACTCAGTGGAGAATTAATTGCTTACCAGTCGAACAACCTGTTGTTTGAGCTAGAGATGCAGCGAGCTCATACATTAGTTATTTGCAAAGCCCCTAAAAAAGCTCAGAAGATTCTGCAAGGAATTCTCCCAGAGACAGATTCTCAAAAAAGAGAATGGGCCCTTTTGTCTTGGCAGGCTAGTAATGCTTCTATGGATCATCAAAATGCCTCTTTGGCTTTGAGAAGTCTTTCAGCAGGCGTTTTGCAGAATTTAGATCAGGAGGAGATAACTGTTGGTTATCGGAGCGATGGGTCCTCTTTGACTCGTTCTGCGTTGGACCTTCTTGCAGAGCATGAGCGACTAAATGGTCGTTGTGAGGCTGCTGCAAAGGTTTTGTTGGCTGGCCGTAGGAGTGGAGCATTAGGCGCTGTTCGAATGTCTCGTGCTTCGCAATGCTTAGAGGGCTTAAATGTTGAGCGGCGCAGGGATTTGCTTGAATTAGCACTTTATGAAGCCAATGCTGATAAGGCTTGGTGGTTGGTTGGTGATATTTTGAGATTAAGGATAATGTTGGACTTGGCTTCCGGTGGAGATGCCAAAGTTCTTAAACAGGATCTTGAGAAATATGCAAAACAACTTGATGATCGCTATACACAATGGGAATTAATTCGGAGTGATATCAGAAGGGAGGAGGAAAGAATTCTCCTTGAAAATCAGCTACGGTCTTCAATGAAATATGCACCAGATCAATAGAAGGTGCAATTTTTACTAAAGATTTTCCCTTAAACAATTCCTAAAGAATTATCATGACACCAAAGCACGGTCAGCTTATATATGAAGGCAAGGCTAAAAGAATCTATGAGACAGATTTAGATAATAGGGTCTTAATTGAATTTAAGAATGATGCTACGGCTTTTAATGCACTAAAGCATGAAGAGTTTGAGGGTAAAGGCAGAATAAATTGCGAAATTTCAGCACATCTCTTTGAAGTGTTGGAAAAAGCTGGAGTTCCTACTCATTACCTTTCTAGAGAGGATGATTGTTGGATGCTTGCCAAGCATGTAGAAATCATTCCATTGGAAGTTGTTGTTAGGAATATCGCTACAGGATCTTTATGCAAAGAAACTCCAATTGAGCAAGGGAAGGAGTTGATTCCTCCTTTGTTAGATTATTATTTTAAAGATGATAATCTTGGAGACCCATTATTGTCAGAGGCAAGGTTAGAAAGGCTTGGAGTAATTAGTAAGAAAAAGAAGCTAGAAGTTGAGAAGCTTTCATCGCAAATAAATATCTTGTTGAAGGCTTTTTTTAAACAATTAGACCTTACCATTGTTGACTTTAAGCTTGAATTTGGTATCGATAAAAATGGACAAATTCTTCTGTCTGATGAAATTAGTCCAGACACATGCAGGATTTGGGATCAACGCAATTCAGATGATAAAGCACGGATTTTGGATAAGGATCGCTTTAGAAAAGATCTTGGTGGTTTGGTGAATGCCTACGGTGAGGTCCTCAAACGTATACAAGGCTTATCGTCTAAACCACACAATTGCAGTTAAGGTCTGCGGAGATATAGGCAAAACTTGCCGGCTTTCATCTATCTATGGCCAGATTTTTTAACCACGGTCCATCTAGTTTCTTGCTTAGAGGGACATATGGTTTGGCTTTGACTGTCCCTGTCCTTTTTGGCAGTGGGTTGCCGAACTTCTTTAGGCAAATAAATCCACCGAATGATGATGGTAATAGTCTGAAGGATTTAGAGGTTGCCCAGTTAGCGAAGCCAAATCGCGAGTCCGAAGAAGAAGGCACGCCTTTTAATCGTTTCTTTCGTGGGAGTCAGTTTGACGAAAATTTGAACAAGAAATCAAACCAAAGGAAGGTCTTGATTTCCGAAGTGGTTATTGAAGGCCTAGATGGTCACCCTGAACAGGAGAGATTGGAATTTGCTGCATACGATGCAATGAGCATTCGTCCTGGCAGTAAAGTTACTCGTGAAGATTTGAAATTAGAATTAGATGCGATTTATTCCACAGGATGGTTTTCTGGCGTCAGAGTAGAGCCTATTAATGGCCCTTTAGGTGTTCAGGTCTTGGTAGAGGTTGAGCCAAACCCAGTTCTTCGAAAAGTTGAATTTTCGCCAAAGAAATCACAAATACCAAATGATGTTGTTAATAAAATATTTCGGCCTGATTTTGGAAAAACTTTGAATTTAAATTCTCTACAATTGAGAATGAAAAATTTAAAAAGTTGGTATGTTGACCAAGGTTTTTCTTTGGCCAGGATTTCTGGTCCTAACCGTGTAACGCCTGATGGCGTGGTTCAATTAAATGTCGTAGAAGGTGAAGTTGTTGGTGTTGACGTACAGTTCTTAAATAAAGAGGGGGATGTTAATGATAAAGATGGCAATGCAATTAGAGGTAAAACAAAATCCTGGGTCATAGAGAGAGAGATTTCGATGAAGTCTGGTGATTTATTTAATAGAAACCAGTTAGAAAGTGACATCAAAAGACTATATGGGACTTCTTTATTTAGTGACATAAAAGTTACCTTGAGACCAGTTCCTGGCGAACCCGGAAAAATAACAATTGTTCTAGGTATTACAGAGCAATCAACAGGATCACTTTCTGGAGGTGTTGGCTATAGTGGTGGGCAAGGTGCATTTGGTCAAATAGGTTTAAATGAATCTAATTTGCTTGGTAGGGCTTGGAAATCCTCATTGGATTTAACCTATGGTCAATATGGTGGTTTGGTTAACTTTTCCTTTGCGGACCCATGGTTAAAGGATGATAAACATCGCACATCATTTAGGGGCGTATTGTTTTTAAGTAGGGAAGTCCCTCAGGAATTCAGGAGTCAATCTGGAGGAAGTATTCGTGGAGTCCCTGAATACCATGATGCAGGGACTACTAATGCATATGACATTGGCACTGGCGCTTGGGGGGGGCCATTCTCATCTGTGCGACAAGCAAGAAATAATGCAACTAGTAATGTAAGTTGGTTTGACTATGAGGATGACTCTATTGTTCTGCAACGAATAGGAGGTGGACTCTCATTCGCAAGGCCCATTAATGGTGGAGATCCATACAAGAAAGTTCCTTGGAAAGTATTAATAGGGATGAATATTCAGCAAGTTAGTGCGATTGATTTTGCTGGCAATGATCGCCCTTATGGTGTTGTCAAAGATAATTATGTAAATCATGAGGTGGCTAATAATCATGTTATTTGTGTAGCCTTTAATTGTGCTTCTGAAAATAATCTTTATAGCCTTAGAACTGCAGCAACCTATAGCACACTTAATGATGCTAGGAATCCAACTTCCGGAGACTTCCTAAGCCTTAGTACTGAACAGTATGTTCCTATTGGAGAAAACTCTCCCGCTTTTAATAGAGCAAGGACTACTTATTCTCATTTCTTTCCAGTTAATTGGATAAAGCTTGCAAAGGGTTGTCGACCAAAAAGAGGAGAAAAAGCTAACTGTCCACAAGCCATTGGTGTACAGGCTAAAGCGGGAACAATTATTGGTGAGCTCCCACCTTATGAGGCATTTTGTGTTGGTGGTTCGAATTCCGTCAGAGGTTGGAATAATTGTGACCTTGCTGTTGGAAGAAATTATGGCGAGGCAACAGTTGAATACAGAGTCCCAGTTTGGAAGTTGCTTTCAGCAGCGTTTTTTATAGATGCTGCCACCACTTTTGATTCGCAAAATGATGTTCCTGGCAAGCCAGGAATACTCCTTGGGAAAAATGGGACTGGATTTTCACCTGGAGCAGGTTTGATTATTAATACACCGGTAGGTCCATTGCGTTTAGAAGGTGCCAGAAGAGATTTTGATGGAGACTGGCGATTTAACTTAGGAGTGGGCTGGAAGTTCTAGTGACCTTCTTGCCTAATGATTACGAGAGTGCATGGACTCTTGGTGGTTCAGTTAAGAGGGAAGGTGTCTGTCTTCATAGTGGACAGTATGCCCAGGTTTGTTTGTCTCCGTCAGAAAAGGCGGGTTTCCATGTCTCATGGTTTGACAGTTCAGACGAGCCAATAACCCTTAATATTGGCCAAGTTTTTGATAGTCAACTTTGCACAACTCTTAAGTTGGGTAAGCGTCACTTGGGGACAGTTGAACATCTTTTAGCAGCTTTGGCTGGATGTGGTTTGACTCATGTCCATCTCCATGTTTCTGCTGAAGAGATCCCATTGCTTGATGGCTCTGCGTCTGGATGGGTAGAGGCAATTTTAGAAGCAGGTATTGTTCCAGCAACTACGCCTCGTTTGGCTGCTCCAATAGTTAGCAAACCGTTGGCAATTAATCGTGGAAATAGTGTCATTACTGCCACCCCTGCAAAAGAGATCACTTTTGTAGGGATTATTGATTTCCCTTATAAAGTTATTGGCCGACAAATCATGAAAATTGAACTAACTCCAGAGACCTTTGTTAAAGAAATTGCACCAGCTAGAACTTTTGGTTTTGTGGATCAACTAGAGCAGCTTCAGAATTCAGGCTTGATAAAGGGGGGAAGCCTGAGCAATGCTTTGGTATGTAATTTTGACCATTGGTTAAATCCGCCTTTGAGATTTGAAGATGAACCGGTAAGACATAAGCTTTTGGACTTGATCGGGGATTTGGCCCTGGTGGGTCTTCCTAAGGCTCAATTGTTGGTTTATAGGGGTTCGCATGGACTCCACACCGATTTCGCGGCTGCTCTTCTTCAGTAAATGTCCTTTGAGGTAATTCTTACGTGACTGATTCTTTATCTGCCAATTCAGTTGTGTTAACTAGCGAGCAAATCATGGGGCTATTGCCTCATCGTTACCCTTTTGCTCTGGTAGACCGTGTTATTGAACATGATCCTGGTAAAAAAGCAGTGGCAATTAAAAATGTGACTTTAAATGAGCCTCAATTTCAGGGGCATTTTCCTCAGAGGCCATTAATGCCAGGCGTTCTAATAGTTGAGGCAATGGCTCAAGTGGGTGGTCTTATAGTTACTCAAATGCCTGACTTGCCTAAAGGTTTGTTTGTTTTTGCAGGTATAGATGGAGTTCGTTTTCGTAGGCCTGTGGTACCTGGTGATCAGCTCAAAATTACTTGCGAGTTAATTAGTTTGAAGAGACAGAGATTTGGGAAAGTTAGTGGTAAAACAACGGTTGATGATCAGTTGGTTTGCTCAGGTGAGCTGATGTTTTCTTTGGTGGACTGAGAGTTATGAGTGAGCTTCGCAATCCTTCAATTCTTATTGAGAAAACCCCTGAAGTGCACCCTTTGGCAGTAGTGGACTCTAAAGCTGAATTGGATCAAGGGGTTGTTATTGGGCCGGGGTCTGTAGTTGGGGCTGAAGTAAAGATAGGAGCAAATACATGGGTTGGACCAAACGTTATCCTTGACGGGAAATTAACAATTGGCTCCCAAAACAGGATTTTCCCTGGTGCTTGTTTAGGTCTTGAGCCTCAAGATCTTAAATACAAAGGTGCTTCTACTGAGGTGGTTATTGGTGATGGAAATACGATTAGAGAGTGCGTAACGATTAATAGGGCCACTGATGAAGGAGAAGAAACAAAAATAGGTAACGGGAACTTATTGATGGCTTATTGCCATTTAGGTCATAACTGTTTGCTTGGTAATGGCATTGTGATGTCCAATGGAATTCAGGTGGCCGGCCATGTGGTAATTGAAGACCGTGCAGTTATTGGCGGTTGTCTGGGCATTCATCAATTTGTTCATATTGGAGGATTGGCAATGGTTGGAGGCATGACAAGAGTGGATCGAGATGTCCCTCCTTTTTGCTTGGTAGAAGGACATCCAGGGAGGCTGCGTGGATTAAATAAAGTCGGACTTCGGAGAAGTGGGCTTGGGAATAATGATGGTGGAGAGCTTAGACAGCTACAGCAAATATGGACTTTATTATTTCGTTCTGACCATGTTATTGCTGAAGCAATTGAGTTGGCTAGGGAAGAGAACTTGATGTCTTCTGCAGAGCATCTCTGTGATTTTATTTCTGCTTCTATTCAGAAAGGTAGAAGAGGACCAATGCCCTCAATTGCATCTAATGATTGACTATGCGATTGCTTATTAGTACCGGAGAAGTATCAGGTGACTTGCAAGGGAGCTTTTTAATTCAAGCTTTACGTCGCGAGGCTGAGAAGCGTTCATTATCTCTTGAATTAGTTGCTATTGGGGGGTCTCGAATGAAAGCCGCTGGAGCAGAACTCATTGCAGATACTGCCCCAATTGGAGCAATAGGACTTTTCGAAGCATTACCACTTGTATTGCCAACATTAAAAGTTCAAAACAAGGTTGAGAAATTTTTAAAGAAGAAGCCACCGGATGCTGTTGTTCTAATTGATTACATGGGACCGAATATTCGACTTGGAAATAAGTTGCGAAATAGCCAACCTAAGATTCCAATTAGTTATTACATTGCTCCCCAGGAATGGGCTTGGCGCCTGGGTGATGGTGGAACTACAGATTTAATTGGTTTTTCAGATAAGATCTTGGCAATTTTCAAAGCAGAAGCCGATTTCTACAGAGAACGTGGAGGTGACGTTACTTGGGTTGGGCATCCAATGATTGATACTGTACGAACTTTGCCTAAAAGAGAAGATGCATTGCATAAACTTGGCTTGAGTAAAGATCAAAAGCTCCTTTTGCTTTTGCCAGCATCTAGGTCCCAAGAAGTTCGATATTTGATGCCTATTTTTGCGGAAGCTGCTTCAATAATCCAGAAGCATGATCCTTCTATTTATGTGATTGTTCCTGCTGGGTTATCTATTTTTGAAGAAGCTATTAGTAAGGTCCTTGTCTCTAAAGGAGTTAAAGGAAGAGTTATTCAATCAAAGCAAATAGATGAACTCAAACCTTTTTTATTTTCAGCTGCAGATCTTGCACTAGGTAAATCGGGTACAGTTAATATGGAATTAGCTTTGAATGGAGTACCTCAGATTGTCGGATATAAAGTAAGCAGATTAACTGCTTTTTTGGCTAAGAAGATTCTTCGTTTTAATGTGGAACATATTTCTCCAGTGAATCTTTTATTGAAGCAACGTTTAGTACCAGAGCTTGTTCAAAATGAATTCAAGCCGGCATCATTAGCTAGGTTAGGACTGGAGTTATTGGAAGACTCTGAAAGTCGAATGATGATGATGAAAGGCTATGAAAGATTGAGAAGTCAACTGGGCAAGCCTGGAGTGACTGATAGGGCGGCTAGGGCAATACTTGATTTGGTGCAAAGATGAAAAATATGTTTTTCATGATAAGAACATTATTTATATCTATTTTGGCCTTTTCGTTTTTTTTAGGTTCTCCAAATCCTTTGCAAGCCAGCCCACAGCAAGCAGTTTTTGCAGGGGGATGTTTCTGGTGCCTTGAACATGACTTAGAGAGCCTTTCTGGTGTTCAATCAGTAGAGAGCGGTTATGCCGGTGGAGAGTTGCTTAACCCTACATATCGCAATCATAAAGGGCATCAAGAAGTAGTTATCGTTAATTTTGACTCTGCAAAAATTAGCTACGAGAAACTTTTAAGAAGTTATTGGCGAAATGTGGATCCTCTCGATGGTGATGGTCAATTTTGTGATAGAGGTGATTCCTATCGCCCTGTGATATTTACTTTCGATGAAAGTCAACACAATTATGCAATTGATAGTATTGATAAAGCAGCTTTGGAGTTAGATAAGCCAATAGAATCATTAAATGTTGAGATTCAAGATTTCAATAAATTCTGGTTAGCTGAGGACTATCATCAGAATTTTGCAGAGAATAATAAATTTAAATATAAGTTTTATAGAACTAGTTGCGGGAGGGACGCGCGATTGAAAGAACTTTGGGGGGAAAGAGCTAGATCAGCTCAAAAATGGTTGAATTAACTCGGCAATTATAATGAAAAGGTTAAGAAATTACGGATTCTAGGCGTTCTCTTCGTGACGATTCGGGTTCCCCACTGTTCATTTTTTTTGATAAGCGTTTACCATTCTTTCGAGGTTAAGTGAAGGGAATGTATGTATCTGCTGACCGTTAAAGATGGGCTTGTGACCCGCCACGTGGGTCCTTACTCGACGCCCAAGCAGGCTTCGGATGATTTGGACAGGATTTTGTCTTCGTGTACGGATAGGGCTAGTTGGCAAATTCATGCTTTGGAAAGTCCGAAAGAAATATCTTTCTCCCAAAGAATTCAGGCAAGAGATAATGCACTATCTGCGGCAGCCTCCTGAAATTAAATATTTGGATTTGGTAAACTTCTCGAAAATATTTTTCTAAGATTGTCTGATTGAATTTATATTATTGATGAGATTAAGAATTAGATAGTAGATATAGATAATTCTTACAAGAATTAAAAATTAATTGTTTATATTTAATCCTCGCTTTGAGAGCAAACCCAGTTCACAAGTGTGCGAACTCCATATCCAGTGGCTCCAGCTGGGTCTATTCCACGATCTTTATCTGACCAAACAGTGCCAGCAATATCTATATGCGCCCATGGGATTGAATCGTTGACAAATTCTTTAAGAAAAAGACCAGCAGTGATTGCGCCGCCTGCTCTGGGACCGGTGTTTTTGATATCTGCCAGCATGGACTTTAATCCTTCTCTATAAGAGCTTTTTAATGGCATACGCCATAGCCCCTCCCCACAATTGTTGGCAGCCAAAATTAAAGACTCTGCGAGTTCATTGTTGTCGGTCCATAGTCCTGCTATTTCTTCTCCTAGTGCAATTACACATGCCCCAGTAAGAGTCGCAAGGTCAACTATCGCATCTGGCTCTTGCTCGCATGCATAGACAAGTGCGTCAGCAAGTGTTAGTCGTCCTTCCGCATCTGTGTTATTTATTTCTATTGTCTTCCCGTTTGAAGCTTGAATAATATCTCCTGGATGAATCGCTGAGCCATTAATCATGTTTTCACAGGCTGCAATTATGAAGTGGACTTCTATGTTTAGAGGACGAAGCTCTCCGATTGCTCTTGCTGCTCCTATGACTGCTGCGCTACCTCCCATGTCAAACTTCATCATTTCTATTTGAGCTGCTCCAACTTTGAGGTTGTAGCCACCGGAGTCAAATGTTAGACCTTTGCCTACTATTGCAAGACGGCGTTTTATCGGGCCTTCTGGTCGATAGATGAGATGTATGAACTTTGGCTTTAAGTCTGAACCTTGCGCAACTGCAAGATAAGCTCCCATTTCCCTTTTGAGGCAGTCTTCTTTCTCTAGAATTTTTGAATCAAGTCCATATTCATTGGCAATTAGTAGGGCTTTCTCTGCGAGTGCAGTGGGAGTAAGACTGTTTGCTGGTGCCCCAACAAGTTCTCTCGCAAGCTCTACGCCAGCACAAATCGATGGGATTTCTTTAAGGGTTTTTTCTGATATTTTCGAAATTCCAAGGAGTTCAAAGTTTTCCGGATGGGTATTTCGCTCGGGCTTGCTTTGAAAACGAAGGTCTTTAAAAAGAGAAAGTTGAATTGCTTCCCCTACAGCCTTTACTACTGATTCAGGATTAAATAGATCCCAAGGTAAAGCAATTCCTAGTTTTCCTTTGCTGCCAATGCTTTCGCGGATTCCGATTGCGGTTGCTTTCCTTAAGTCGTCTAGAAGAAGGTTTTCGGGATTGCCTAGCCCGATGAGGATCAATTTGTGTGAATAATCTCCTAGGAGATGAGAACTGGATACTTCTCCAGGTTTTCCTTTGAAATTATTCTCTTTAAGCCTTTCAAGTAAGTATTTTTGATATTGGAGTTCAAGGGTTTTGATCTGTTCTACTAGGTCTCTTTCAAAGACTCCTAAAATAAGTACAGATCCATGCCAGTTTCGGGGCTCTGCAGGATTGAGGGAAATTTCCATTCGCTACTTGTTGGTTGATTGATGTTAAAGGTTTTTTTAGTTGATCTTTGCTGTGAAAGGTGTACTCCAGCGTGCTCTTGACTCTTTATTAAATGGTGGAAGCCATAGGTTTATAAGTTGTTGCTCTAATTCTCTCCTGGAACGGGTATTCCTTGGGACGTCTGACCAAAAACGAATACTCAGTTGTTGTTGAATCCCTGCATTGCTAAGTGCTTCTGAATAGGCAGAAAGATAAGCTTTGCAGTCATGTTCTCCTTTCCAGCGGCGATCTGCTGCCAGTGTTTCACCTATGTACAGCAATATGTGTGAATCGCAATCTTCCAGTATGTCCATAACTAAATAAATAGCTGGACCTTGGAGTGAAGACTTTGGCCAGCGCCAAAAACTAAGAGGTAATGGCGTGAGCTTTAAGGGTTCGAAATTATCAATAGATCTCTTTTCCTCTACATTGAAAAGTGAACCTTGTTTGTGGTTTATAGGTGATCCTGTAAAAAGTTTGGATTGATAAGAGTGGATTTTTTTCTGCCAATTTAGTAATACATCTTTCCTAAGAATTAGTTCGCTGTGACTTTGGGAAGTGAAATTGTTTGCCCCTGTTAAAGGGAATAGTGGTTTTTGGCCTTTAGATTTTTCCATAGGTCTGTTTATTCTTTTTTTCTGCGTCAATTTGAATAGAGCTCATTTGCCTTGCTTGAATCCACCTAATAATTCAGGTTCCTTTGGTTAGATTGCAATGAGATTTTGGTGATACAAGATTGCGCTCTCTCTTTGAGCTTAGAAGATTTCCATTTAAAGAGCATTAACTGAAAAGGGAGTGTGGCTTTATTTGGAGGACCTTGAACTTCCTAGGGGGATCAAGTCAGAAACAAAAGACTTCGATTGGTTTTCACTACCTGCGCAATCGATTGTTTTTAGGGAAACTATGTTGAACTCTTAAAGAGCCCCCTCTCAGCCCCCAGTGATTCAGTTGATGGAACCTATAAGTGCTGCAGATTTTGAACTCTGCTTAAAAGGAGTGATGTGCAAAAAATCAAAAGATAGTCACACCTATGTAGGAGGATAGAAATATGGCTTTTTTTGAATCCGAGATAGTTCAGGAAGAGGCTAAAAAGCTTTTTACTGATTACCAAGATCTCATGAAGCTTGGTTCTGATTATGGGAAATTTGATCGTGAGGGTAAAAAAATGTTTATAGAAACTATGGAGTCTTTGATGGAGCGCTATAGGGTCTTCATGAAGCGCTTTGAACTCTCAGAAGATTTTCAAGCAAAGATGACTGTTGAGCAATTGCGTACCCAATTAGGTCAATTTGGCATTACACCTGAACAAATGTTTGACCAGATGAATTCGACCTTAGAGAGGATGAAATCTCAACTCGAGCAGTCTTCTGGTTGAAGTTAAGTCAGCCCCTCTACGATTCACATCTATAGACAAAATTGCAAGCTATGCCAGTAAAGACAACTGCATTGCCGCCATGGTTGAGGAGGGGAATGGTAGATCTTTTCCCTTTTGCTGAGAGTGAAGGACCAGACAGAAATCTTGCTTTACGTATTCAAGAGTATTCAAAAACTGGAAAGCCTTTGCGTGTCAAGTTGGGGATTGATCCCACTGGGAGTGAAATACATTTAGGCCATAGCATTCTTTTTCGTAAGCTCAGGGCTTTTCAGGATGCAGGTCATATTGCAGTTTTAATCATTGGCGATTTCACAGCTCGAATAGGAGATCCCACAGGGAAAAGTAAAACAAGAAATCAACTAAGCAACAAACAGGTTGAAGAAAATGCGTTGACCTATTTAGAGCAGCTTGGTTTTGGGAAACCTTCTGAACAATCTTTACTGGATTTCACTACACCTGGACGCTTGGAGATTCGTCGAAACAGTGAGTGGCTTAGTGATCTTGATTTGGTCCAGGTGATTGATTTGCTTGGCAACGCAACTGTTGGCCAGATGCTTGCAAAGGAAGACTTTAGTAAACGTGTTGATTTAGGTATCCCTATTTCTTTGCATGAGTTTCTCTATCCACTTCTTCAAGGTTATGACTCGGTAGTGGTTAAAGCTGATGTTGAACTTGGGGGGACTGATCAAAAATTTAATGTTGCAATGGGTCGAGATCTGCAACGGCATTTCAAACAACAGCAGCAGTTTGGTTTGTTATTACCAATTTTGGTTGGGCTTGATGGGATTCAAAAGATGAGTAAAAGCATTGGAAATACTGTTGGGTTAAATGAGGATCCTTTATCAATGTATTCAAAATTAGAAAAGGTACCTGACACATTAGTGACTAGTTATTTGGAGCTCTTAACTGATATAGAAGTCAATGAAACCTTGTCTTTGGACCCAAGAGAAAGGCAAAAGATTATGGCATTGAATGTTACTGCCAGTTGTCATGGATTGGCTTCTGCGAAAGTTGCACAAGCTGATGCTGCACGTTTAGTCGCAGGAGCAAGAGATCATATAGCTGAGGTCCCTTCAGTTTCCATCTCAACTGTAAATTTTCCTGCAAAAGCTTTTTACTTTTTGAGTGCTATTGGTTTGTGCAAAAGTAGTAGTGATGCTAGACGTCAAATTGAAGGAGGAGCTGTACGCTTGGATGGGAACAAAATTGTTGACCCAAACTTGGAGTTTGCTGATCGTAATATGTTGCTAGGTAAAGTGGTTCAAATTGGTAAAAAGACCTTTAGAAGGATAGAAATGTGAATCAAATTCTAGAAATTTAAGTACAAATGGAGCAGAACCCTGCTGAGAAAATCATTCTTGCCCTTGACGGAATGAATCAACGTGAGGTTTTCGATTTGGTTGAACAGTTGCCCAATTTGCAATGGGTAAAAGTTGGACTGGAGTTGTTTGTAAGCTCTGGCCCAGAAGTGATTAAAGAATTAAGGGAAAGAGGGTTAAGGGTTTTCCTGGATCTGAAATTTCATGATATTCCGATGACTATTTCAGGAGCCTGCAGGCAAGCTGCAAGAACAGGGGCGGAACTTATAACTGTTCATGCTTGTTCTGGTTTCGTTGCACTTAAAGAAGCAAATCTTGCTGCTATTAATGGAGCTGCTGAAGTTGGTTGTAAGCCACCTACTCTTTTGGCCGTAACAGTCCTGACTAGCTGGGAATCCAAAAGATTTTCTAGGGAGCTTGGCATTACTGAGCCAATAGAACAAAGAGTTGAATTCTTGGCACAATTAGCTGCTGAAGCAGGTCTTGGAGGATGTGTATGTTCACCGCTGGAATTAAAAACTCTACGAAAGTTATTTCATGAGCCTTTCAAGTTGGTGACACCTGGTATTAGAACAAAGGGGGCTGACCTTCAAGACCAAACTAGGGTAATGAGTCCCTCAGAAGCTTTGTCTTATGGAGCTACATATTTAGTTTTAGGGCGACCAATTACAAAGGCAATTGATCCTGTGATTGCCTTTAAGAATCTTTGCAGTGAATTAGAAGATTATTAGTAAGACTTGCCAATTCTTGGTTCATTTCCTGTTAATAGCCTCTGAAGATTACTTCTGTGCCTCCACAAAACTATTGCCATGGTTACTATACTCAAAGCTAAATAGGCTGGACGGAAGTTGTCTCCATGAAAGGCTGATAACATCAGAAAAGGAAGACTTAAAGCAGCCACAATGCTTGATAAAGAAACAATTTTGCTAACACTGATTACTGCAACAAATATGCCAAAGCAAGCCGCTCCAACTTTCCACGCAAGCCCTAGAAGCATTCCTAGCCCTGTTGCTACTGCTTTGCCTCCTTTCCAATTAAGCCATATGGGCCAAATGTGACCAACTAGTGCCGTTAGGCCAGCTAAAACTTGCCAGTAGTCATTTAATAAGAGAGTTTTTGCAATCAGGACAGGGATTGCTCCTTTGCTGACATCTATCAAAAAAACAATCAAGGCTGGCCACTTCCCAACCTGCCTCAATACATTCGTTGCTCCTGTAGATCCTGAGCCGATTGCACGTAGATCAATACCTGCAAGCCATTTGCCGGCAAGGAATCCACTTGGGATAGACCCAAGAAGGTATCCAATTAATAAGCAAAAGATTTCTAGAAGGAAAGTTTGGGAATGCATTAGAGGAGTTCTTCATCTGCGTAGAGCTCTTCTGGCTCCGCAGCAAATGCTAGCCAAAGCGGAAATTGGAGTAGTGGGATTTCAACGCTTTGTTCTGCAGAATCTATGAGAATTAGAGGTACATCTCCACGCTCTTCCAGCCGATCAGCACGCTCTAAGACTCCATTTGACCGCTCAAATAGGACAATGCCACTATTTGGCCCAAAATCTTCTCGGTCGAGACCTAATGCATCTTGAAGCCCTCTTCTCCATTCACCTAATCTTTCTGGTTGACTTGCTAGTACGAGTGTTTGAAAACGATCCCCATATAGTTCTCCAAGAATAGAAATTAAGCCAGCACTGATTAGTACATTTTTGGCTCTGCTTCCTCTACTTGGTTGAGCTCCTCTACCTCCCATGCTGAAGAACCAGTCTTCTAGAAGCTCTATATCTTTGTTTTCAAGACTGCGTCTTAATTTCCAGGGATCAGCATAGAAATCTGGCCTGCCAAGGAATTGTTCGAAACATTCACGTACAAGAGTTTCATCAGGCTTGAAATTGTCTGCTATTGCAGGAATTTGCTCTGAGATTTCTATCTTTTGACTGGATTTAATTTGATCTAATGGGGAAGGTTTGAGTACAACAGGTGGCACTACTAAATCAAGCTGTTCAGCTGATTGAGCAAGATCTTGGAGTGCTCCTGTGAGGTAGTCCTGAAAACCTTTCACATGTCTTGCTATTGAATCTGACTGGCCTGTGAATGTAGCTTTTATTTTTTTCTCTAGATCAGATTTGCGTTTTGTAAGTTCATCAATTTCTTGAAGCAGTTCGTTCCGACGTGATTCAATTTCTTTGAGGGCAATCTTGACAAGAGGAGAACAGCTTGTTTTAGATAAGTCTTCGTCTAAATCTTTTTTTTGATCGTGGTCTAGCTTGCTGGGAAACTCATCTTCTGAAGAAAAGTTGCCTAGATTTTTTTTATCAGCAGATAGATCTACTGGAGCATCTTTCTTAGGAGGGGGGATGTTTTCAGACATTCAACATGAAGATCTTAATTTTTGCATGAATTTAACTATGAAGGATTGGAAAGCTCTTTTTTAGGGGTCTCAAGGTCTCCAACTCTTAGCTTTAATTGATTCTCAAGTGTTACTGGATCAAATAGAATAGGCAAAAGATGTGGGCTTGCCTCTTCTCGGAAGTATAGGACTCCAGGTAGTTTTGGTAATAATAATCTCCAAGCCAGCCAATTTTCAAATGGAAAGCGGCGCAGTTCATTGCCTAGTTGCCATACAATCATGTCCTTGGGTGTAAATTCTAGCCGCAAAATAAATGATTGAATTAATAGAAATAAGCCAAAAATACTTACTAGAATTGCTGACCAAATGCTTATTTGCAGAATAAATAACCCTAGCCCAAACAATATAATTATTAAAGGTAGTCTGTACGACGGCTTTAAGGTAACACTATTGGAAGGATTTGATTGAGGTTGAGAGTTCATGAAAATCATCCGAATAGAACTTGAGTTAACAAAACATCGACTAAAGAGACTGTGACAAGAGTCATTACAACTGCTCCTGTAGTAGAAGTTCCAACTTCCTTGGGCCCTCCTCTAGTTGTAAGTCCCCATCCACAGGCTATTACCGCAATTTGGAGGCCAAAGACTAATGCTTTGATAATCATGAATGGTAAGTCACTTATTACCAACCATTCACGAACAGAATTCCAAAAGACGTCTGGGGGAATCTGGTAGAGAGCCGTGCTACTGATTTGGCCACTCCAAAGAGCAACACTGAAAAATAATAAACATTGAACTGGTGCCATGATGACCATGGCTATCACTCTGGGGACGACGAGATACTCAACTGGATCAGTCCTTAACATGGTTATGGCATCGATTTGTTCTGTGACTTTCATAGTTCCAAGTTGGGCGGCATAGGCTGTGGCAACTTTGCCTGTTAGGAGGGTCGCTGTAAGTAAAGGGGCGATTTCTCTTGCCATTCCTATTGCCAATAGACCACCTACTTGGGACCCAACCCCTTGACGACTTAGTTCTGCAGCAACTTGGATATTAAAAACAGTTCCAGCTGCTACTCCTGTAATAAGAACAATTAGAAAGCTACCTGGACCAGCTTCTAGAAGCTGGTCAAAAAGATCGATTCTATTTATTCGCCCTCTTGCAGTTGCTGCTATAGCTTGCCCTCCAATTATCACACTACTGCCAAGTCTTTTTAGCCAGCGAGGAAAATTCATGACTAATTCACCTTGAGCTGATTAACTCTTTCAGGCCAACGTTGCATGATTCGGATCCCTAATCCGACAAGAATTGCGGGAATTAATCCCATGCAAATCCGAATTGTTATTTGTGCACTGGTTGGCTGTTCAAGGCATTCAACCAACCCGTTGCAATTGCTGGTTGACCGATAGCCTGCTATTGAAAGAAGAATTCCAAGTAGCTGCACACTTAGGCCAATGCCAAGCTTTTGAATTAAAACCATCCAAGCCGTATAGATTCCGGCTGGTTTCTCTGGGTCCTCATCTATTGCATCTGGTAGTAATGACCAGGGTATTAGATATGCAGTTGAAGCACCAAACCCAACTATTAAAATTGTAGTTATCAGTGCAAAAAGCTTTAGCCCTTCCAGGTTACTTAGTGAAAATAAATTCGATGAAGCAGGGTTATTTGATAGGGGAGGAAGAACCATTGCAATGATACAAGCAGAGATCCACAATTTGCTGCCCAAGTTCAGAGCAACTATTCGTCCAAACCTGTTTGAATAAAAACTCCAGACCTGTAGGCCTAATAAAGCACTTAACTGAAAAGGTATAGGTATCCATTTGGAAATTTCAGGTGGAACTTTCATAACCTGTTCTAAATAGATCAGGGAAACTGTTTGCATTAATTGAAGGCCGCACCATAGAAGTAGGTAAAGACCTATAACTTGCATGAATCGACTGTTTCGAAGTATTCGCTTTAGTTGAAGGCCTATCCGCTCTGTTTCTCCAAATGGTTTCCTGGCTTTTTTGGCAAATGGAGCCAGACCCCAGCAAGATATTAATGTTGCAATGGTTGCCATTACCCCAGTTATTCGCCCCATTGCTACATAACCAGCGTCGCTTTCGGAAAGTAGTCTTGCTGCAATTACCAACCCACTTAGACCAGCTAATATTGACCCTGTGAATCGGGCAGCATTCAGCCTTGTGCGAATACTTGTATCTTCTGTGAGTTCAGTAGAAAGAGCTGCGAATGGCAAGTTCACTGCTGTATAGGCAGTCATTAAAAGAACTGCCATACAAATGTAATAGGTAGTTTTTTGACTTACATCA
>QCGF01000011.1 GCA_003278175.1 Prochlorococcus sp. AG-363-P15 | reverse complement strand
AAAGGAAATAGTTGATGCCAATGTTGAGGATTTGAAAAGGTCTTCAGGAGAAGGGTTAAACAAGTCATTAATGGACAGACTGAAGTTGGATGGAATGAAGTTGAAAGCTGCTATTAAAGGAGTCGAACAAGTTTCTTCTTTGCCTGACCCTCTTGGTGCATGCCAATTAAAACGAGAGTTGGACTCTGGACTTTTGCTTGAGAGGAAAACTGTGCCATTGGGTGTTCTAGGTGTGATCTTTGAGGCAAGACCTGATGCGGTTATCCAAATTGCTTCATTAGCTATTCGTTCAGGAAATGGTGCGATTCTTAAAGGTGGTAAAGAAGCAAGCTTTACTAATGAAGTTATTACTAAAGCTTTGCAGGAAGGTTTATCTTGCTCTGAGATTCACCCACAGGCACTTTCTCTGCTTACAACACGAAAAGAAAGTTTGTCCTTGCTAAGACTTGATGGACTTGTGGACTTAATTATCCCTCGTGGTAGTAATGAGTTAGTACGCTTTATTCAAGATAATACTCGCATACCTGTACTTGGACATGCTGATGGCATCTGCCATTTGTACATCGACTCTGCCGCTGATTTGACGCAGGCTTTGCGGATCGCTTTAGATAGTAAGACTCAGTACCCTGCAGCCTGTAATTCAATAGAGACTCTTCTTGTTCATCAGCAAATTGCTGATGATTTTCTCACCAAAGCCATTCCCGCATTCGAGCAACATGGAGTAACCCTTCTAGGTGATGAAGTTAGTCGTGGATTTGGAGTTATGGGCTCTGCTACTGAAAATGATTGGGCTACCGAATACCTTGACTTGATTCTTTCTGTGAGGGTTGTGCGAAGTTTGGATGAAGCGCTCGATCATATAAGAACCTATAGCTCAAGGCATACTGAAGCTATTGTCACCAATAATGCCGAGACTGCAGAAAGGTTTTTAAGGGCAGTGGATAGTTCAGGTGTCTATCACAATTGTTCGACACGATTCGCAGATGGTTTTCGTTATGGGTTCGGAGCTGAGGTTGGAATTAGCACCCAAACGCTTCCTCCTAGGGGTCCAGTTGGGCTTGAAGGGTTGGTTACTTATCGTTATCAATTGCGTGGAGAGGGGCATATCGCATCTGATTACTCCTCTGGCTCGAAAGTCTTTTCACATAGAGACTTGCCATTGTGAAACGTCAATCAAATGGAGTTATATATGTAAAGGATCTGCATCTCTGGTCACATGTAGGTGTACTTGAGCATGAGCGAATTTTGGGTCAGTCTTTTTTATTAGATTTTAGACTTTGGGTTGATTTGGACAAGGCCGCTATAGAAGATGACCTTTCTGCAACTGCTGATTATAGCGTTGCCATTTTTGATCTCCAGCAGCTTGCATTACAACTCACTTGCAATACTTTGGAGCATTTCAGCGAATTGATTCTTGATCATTTGGAAACACTTTATGGTCAAATTCCAATGCATGTTTATCTTCGAAAATGCTCAGCGCCAGTGCCAGGCTTCAATGGAATTGTTGGAGTAGAAAGATCGAGATATGACCCACTTCTTTGAAATTTAAATGCGCTCTAATGTTCGAAATCTTGTTTTAGTACATGGCTTATGGGATGAGCCAAGTGTTTTTGACCGTTTTGTTGGCTATTTGCAAACGGAAGATCTATCCATATTTATACCTCACCTTGAGCATGAAGGAGGACGTGTTTGTCTTAAGAATTTGGCTATTGAATTAGATCACTTGATTTTGGATCGTTTTGGAACTGATGAATTTATCCAGTTGATTGGTTTCTCTATGGGAGGTCTCATCAGCAGGATTTGGCTACAACAGATGGGTGGGGCTTCACGCACAAGCTCTTTTATTAGTGTTGGGAGTCCTCACCGCGGAACTTTTACAGCTCAGTTATTTCCTACTAAGCTGTTTTGCGGTATTGCAGAAATGAAACGAGGTAGTGCTTTGGTTAAAGAGCTCAATAGAGAGACTCATCTTTTGAAGAGTGTTAGATGTATTAGTTTTTATTGTCGATGGGATTTAATGGTTTTCCCTGGGTGGCAAGCTGTCTTGCCAATAGGAAAGCACTTTGCTTCTCCTGTTTTTACTCATAAGGATCTTATTACTCACCATAGATCACTAGAAATTTTAGCTGAAGCGATTATTAGGTATTGATAGCAAGTCCAGAATGACGTATTAGGGCCTTTGTGTTTGCGGATCTTCCACGAAATGACTTAAAGATTTCTTGTGGTGATCGACTACCCCCCAGACTCAGGATAGTTTCTTTGAATCGTTTTCCTATGCGTTGAACTTCAGTGATGTTAGATAAGTCTATTTCTTCAAAGGCAGCAAAGGCATCTGCACTAAGTACCTCAGCCCATTTGTAGGAGTAATACCCAGCAGCATAACCACCAGCAAAGATATGACTGAATGCGCATAGAAATTGATCTTCTTCTATGGGAGGCATCACAGTTGTGCTTTTCGAAATTTGCATACGCAACTCATTTGGTGTTACTCCAAGGCCTCCATGCCATTTGCTATGAAGTCGCAAATCTGTAAGGGCAAAATGTATTTGTCTCAGAGTTGCTAGTCCTGCATTGAAGGTACGACTACTTTTTAACTTTTCATACTCTTTTTCAGGTAATGGTTCTCCTGTTTCCCAGTGTTTTGCCATGCCCATTAAAGTTTCGCGCTCTAAACACCAGTTTTCCATAAATTGGCTAGGTAGCTCTACGGCATCCCACTCAACATTATTAATTCCAGCTGCTTGTGGATAGTCAACGCTGGTCAGCATATGTTGTAGACCATGGCCAAATTCATGGAATAAAGTCTCAACCTCTTCGAAACTCATCAAACTTGGTTTATCTTTTGTTGGTGGGGTTTGATTACAAACCAAATATGCAATTGGAAGTATTGTTTCCCCTCCCTTTTTTTTACTTCTGCCTAGGCATTCGTCCATCCAAGCCCCGCCACGCTTATTGTTAGGTCTGCTGAATGGATCAAGGAAGAAATAAGCAATTGTTGTTTCATCGTTGTCAAGAACTTTGAAGAATTGAACATCCTCATGCCAAACGGGTGCTTCTCCATCAGCTTTTTCGATATTGATGTTGAATAATTTTTTGCAAAGTTTGAAAAGTCCCTCCAGTACTTGAGGCAGAGGGAACCATGGTCGAAGCGCTTCTTGATCAAGGTCAAATTGTTCTTTCCTAAGTATTTCTGACCAGTAATTTATATCCCATTGAGCAATAATAGATTTTGACTTGCCTTCATTTCTGTTGGCGCAGGATTGCAGGCGCTCTAATTCTTTTTTTGCTGCAGGCATCGCAGCAATACGAAGTTCATCTAGCAACTCTTCAATGGCTTTTATATCGGTTGCCATTTTGTTTGAGATGCTCAATTCAGCCCAATTTCTATAACCTATACGCTTGGCTTGTTTTATTCGTAGCTCAAGGATCTCTTCAATTAAGTCATTATTGTTTTGTTTGCCAGAACTAGCTCTACTGATATGTGCTTTATACAAGATTTCTCTTAGATTTCTATTCTTTCCATAGGTCATAAATGGAATATATCTAGGCATGTCTAAGCCAAGTCTCCAAGGTCCTTCTTCAGTTGTTGGAATATCATTTGACCCTTCTCTTAAATCTCCAGATTCCTTAGCAGACTCAGCAAGAATCTCCAATGCTCTTTTAGGAAGGCCCTCAATTTGAGATTTATTGGTAAGTAGTAGAGACCACTCTTTTGTAGCATCTAAAACATTGTTGCTGAAGGCTGTTGATAGTTCGGCTAGACGTTCGCTGTCATTATTAAAATTTTCTTGGTCAGATCCATTTAGTGCTACTCCACGTTGAGTCATTGAGCGTAACTCGGAGTCTAAAATTCTTTTTTGGGTTTCTTTTAGGTTCTGGTGCTTTTGAAGAGAGCACAAAGCATTATAGATGACTTTGCTTTGTCCAATTCGATTGCTGAAACGTACTATTTCTGGTTGCTGAATGGCATGTGCTTTACGTAGCTCTGATGTATTACTTACAGCATTTAAATGACATATGACTCCCCAGCTCCAGCGTAAGCGCTGGTCGATTCTGTTTAATGGACTCATCACTTCTTTCCAAGTGATTGATTGATTGGCATTTAGTTTTACTTCAAGCTTATTTTCTAGATCTAAAAATTCATTATTTAATTCTCTAAGTAGTTTTGGTATCGCTTTATTTATTTCATTTGGAGTTATATTATTATAATCGGGAATTCCATGTCCAATTAGCACTGACGATTGGACTTCTGTGGGTTTTGATTCAGTCATTTAGCTAAAGAAATTTGATTGAGTAAATGCAATTAAATTATTGGTTAATAGTTGTTGGGCAAGAGCATTGGTAGATGATTGATATAAGTCAATGGCAATTCTTGGCCAAAATCCTATAACTAATGTTGGTATCAGAAGGCTTAGCCCTATGGTTAACTCTCTTGGATTCATTTCTTCTACATTTGCTAATGCAGGTATTCTTGGCCCAAAAAAGACTCTTCTGCACATTGATAATAAGTAAATCGGAGTGAGAACTAGTCCAATTGCAGCAAGTACAATTGTTATTGCTCTAAATATTGAAGTGAAATTAGATTGACTTGTGATTCCAAGGAAAACTGTAATTTCACTTACAAAACCACTCATGCCTGGTAAGGCTAGAGAAGCTAATGAACTCGCCAGGAAGAAGGCAAAAGTTATTGGTAAGACTTTTGCAAGTCCTCCCATATTTGGTATTGAAAGTGTATTAGTCCTTTCATAAAATGAACCTGTGAAGAAAAACATAGCAGCTGCAATTAGACCGTGGCTTATCATTTGAAGCATTGCTCCACTGATTCCAAGTGCATCTATTGCACCAATACCTAGGAGTACAAATCCCATATGGCTTACCGAACTGCAGGCAATTCTTCTTTTTACGTTATCTTGTGCGAAAGCATTTAAAGCTCCATAAACGACATTTACAATTCCGATGACAATAAGTGCAGGTGCAAGTTGATTATGTGCTGCAGGAAGTATCTGGACGTTGAATCTTATAAGGGCATATCCACCCATTTTCAATAAAACTCCAGCAAGGAGCATTGAAACTGGAGCATTTGCTTCTCCATGCGCATCTGGAAGCCATGTATGAAGTGGAAAGATTGGTAGTTTTACGCCAAAGCCAACTAAAAAACCTAGATAGCAGAGAAGCCCAAAGGTTCCTGATGGTGATCGAGTTGCTAGCTCAGTTAGGTTAAGAGTGTATTGATCACCAGAGAGTGCTATTGCAAGTCCACTTATTAGTATCAATAAAGAGGCAAGAGCTGTATAAAGAATGAATTTTGTTGCTGCATATTGTCGATTTGTTCCACCCCAAATTGCGATTAGTAAGTAAACAGGTACTAGTTCTAATTCCCATGCAAGGAAAAACAAAAGAAAGTCCTGTGAAAGGAAAACTAATCCTTGTGCAGATGCTTGAACTAATAAAAGAGCAAAATAGAGCTTTGTTTTGCTTTGAAGCTTCCAGCTGGCTGCTGCTGAGAGGAATGTTATTAGACCGCTTAAGAGTACAAGAGGAGCTGAAATGCCATCGATACCAAGAGACCATTCAAGGCCTATAAACGATATCCAATTGACTCTTTCTTCAAGTTGAATTCCTGGATTATGTGTGTCAAATAACCCAACTATTACGCTAATAATTATTAGAAAATCTGCCAGGAGGAATGCAAGTGCCAGGTTCCTTGGAAGATTGGATCCGGATCCTTCCTTTCCTGGCAGGAAAGGAATTAGCAAGGCGCCCACGGCCGGGAGCAATACAATTAGTGATAGCCAGGGGAATGATGCCTGGGACGCAGCCGCTAGAGGCATGTTGGCGTCCATAACGGACTTGTGAATTTGAAAGAACTTAACAAACCCAGGATACCTTAATGGGTAAAACTACTCATCCCCTGGTCGCCATTCGCTCCCAGAAGTTTGAATGCTAAGCATAGGCGCCCTCGACTCAACCCCATAATTTGTCCAAGTATTTACCATGGCATGACTGATTCTTGCTCCATCTGCTTCATTGCATAAAGCCAGAACACTTGGACCTGCCCCGCTAATTGCGCACCCCAATGCACCTGCGTTAATTGCAGCTCCTCTTACCTCTTGACCTCCTTTTATTAGACGCCATCTGTAGGGCTCATGTAGGCGATCATTCATTCCGTCAGTTATCAATTCACCGTTGCCGGTTCTAATTCCTTGTAAAAGTAGTGTAAGTGCGCCGAGATTGGTTATCGCATCGTTGATTGGAACTGTCTTTGGCATTACTCTCCTTGCTTCGCTTGTGCTGAGGCGAATTGATGGGATAGCCACAACAGCTTTAATTGAAGGGCTCCACTCACATCGAATAACTCTCCACCTGTTTGAGGCGGCCTTTGCCGTCATGCATAGACCGCCTAATAGTGAAGGGACAACATTGTCTGGGTGACCTTCTATGTCTATGGCTAGTTCTAAAAGCTTTTCTTTTGCGAGTGGGGCCCCCATTAGGGCATTTGCTCCTACTAAGCCAGCAACAATTGCTGTAGCGCTGCTTCCTAGCCCTCTGGCGGGTGGTACAGCTAATTTCACTCTGGCTTGTAATCCAACTGGCTCTATACCTGCTGCTTTCCAAACTCTCTGTGCAGCTCGATAAACCAAATTTTCTGGTCCGCCTCTTAAATGACTACCTTCATTGCCTTCCATGATCAGTTCAAATCGTTCTCCATCCCCATCAATTCGTGTCATCGTGAATTGATTGTTGAGATCCAATGCGGCACCTAGGCAGTCAAAGCCAGGCCCGAGATTGGCTGTAGTAGATGGAACATCCACAATTACTTTTTGTCCAATCCGCGGCTGAGCCATCAAGATCTACCTATTTAAAAAAGTTTCTCGCTTGACTCAGTAAGCATATGAGCTCGGCAAGCAGCGCTAAATAGACCGGCTAGAGGGTCTGTAAGAGCCATCACCGGAATTTGAAGTAAAAAATGTTTAAAACGCCCTTTGTTTTGCATGCTTTCGATGAATGCTTTTGAGCGTATACCTTTTAATTGCTTTGAGGCAGTTCCACCAGCTATCCATAGACCGCAATCACATAGTTCTTGTAGGACAAGGTCTCCAGCTGCAGATCCATACGCGCTAAGCCAAATCTGAAGTGTTTCTTTCATGATTGGATCACCACTTTCGGCGGCTTTACTTACTAGTGCAGGGAGATCATGTTCGGCATCGTATTTGACACCCCATTTTTCTGCAATTTCTCTTAAAGGGTGTGAAATTGCATCACTATGTTTTAATCTCCAACGAGCAATATGTCCGAGACCTGTTCCACTAACAATTCTCTCGATAGACAACCTATTTATATTCAAATCAGATTTTAACCATTCATATATATTCCATTCTATCTGTGTTCTAGGTGAGAACTCTCTATGACCTCCTTCACTAGGCATGGCAAAGATTTTTTTGTTATTTAAAAATCCTCTAGCTATACCCAAGCCAGTGCCTGCAGCTATTAATGCAATTGCACCTTGATCAAATCTTTTGCTGGAAATTTGCCCTGCTTGAATCTTGGTAAATTGGTTTTTATTTAGGTTTGGGATCCCATATATAAGTGCACATACGTCATTAATTAATTCAAGGGATTCAAAACCTATTGTTTTTGCTAAACTATCTTTATTAATATTCCAATTTAAATTTGTAAGTTTGCATGAGTCATTTGTTATGGGTCCAGCCAAGGCAAGACAACCATGTCTTGGTTTTTTTATTATTTCTGGAAGACCTTTTAAGTAATTAGTGATCATCGCATCGATAGATGTCCATTCACTGGATTTAAATTTCTGGTGATGTAATTTTATTAATTCACCTTCCCACTTGTATATACCTAGAAGAGTTTTGGTTCCTCCTATGTCCCCAGCTAAAAGGTTCATTGATTTGTGGCTTGATTAATTTCAACTATTCCTTTGGACTTGATTTCTTGACCTAATAAATTCCTAAACTTTTGATATGTCATTTTGCCAAGGTCTCTCCCATTTCTAGTCCTAACCGAAAGTTCTTTGCTTTCTTGCTCTTTATCTCCTATTATTATTAAGTAAGGAGTTCTTTGCATAGTATGCTCCCTAATCTTATAGCCTATTTTTTCATTTCTAATGTCAAGTTCTACTCTGAAATTATCTTTTAGAAGTTGATTAGATATTTCTTGACACGCTTCGGAATTGCGATCTGTTATAGACATTACTATCACCTGTACTGGGGCTATCCAGCATGGAAATTTACCCTCATAATTTTCTATTAGGATTCCAATAAATCGTTCAAACGAGCCTAATATTGCCCTATGTAGCATTACAGGGGTCTTTCTTTGGCTGTCCTCATCTATATAAGTTGCATCAAGTCTTTTAGGCATTGAAAAATCAACTTGAATGGTTCCACATTGCCAAACTCTGTCCAAACAGTCACGTAGTGAGAATTCTATTTTTGGACCATAAAAAGCACCTTCTCCAGGGAGCAGATCCCAATCTAATCCTTTAGCTTCAAGTGCATCTGAGAGTGCTTTTTCTGATTTGTTCCATATTTCATCATTTCCTACTCTCTTCTCAGGTCTTGTAGAAAGTTTAATTTGTATACTATTAAAACCGAAAGATTTATAAACTTCAAATACTAAATCAATAAAGTCGGATACTTCTTCTTGTATTTGAGATTCTTTGCAAAATATATGTGCATCATCTTGCACAAAATTGCGTACACGCATTAGACCGTGTAATGATCCAGAAGGCTCGTTTCTATGACACGAACCAAATTCTGCAAGTCTTATAGGGAGATCTTTATAACTTTTTAGTCCTTGATTAAAGATTTGTACATGACAAGGACAATTCATAGGTTTAATTGCATACTCTCTATTTTCAGAAGTAGTTGTGAACATGTCATCTTTAAATTTGTCCCAATGACCAGATTTTTCCCAAAGTGTACGATCTACTGCAATAGGAGTTTTTATTTCTTGGTATCCATTTTTGATCAATACTTCTCTTATATATGATTCAAGGAGTTGATATATTTTCCAGCCTTTAGGGTGCCAGAATATCATTCCAGGCGCTTCTTCCTGTGAATGAAATAGATCCATTTTTTTTGCAATTTTTCTATGATCTCTCTTCTCTGCATCTTCAAGTTTGTTTAGATGATCTTTAAGGTCTTTGTTGTTTCCCCATGCGGTTCCATAGATTCTCTGCAACATTTCATTGTTGGAGTCTCCGCGCCAGTAAGCGCCAGCAAGTTTTGTTAGCTTAAATGCTCTAAGGTGTTTTGTATTTGGGACATGTGGGCCTCTGCACATGTCTATATATTCTTCATGAATATATAGCTTTACCTCTTCTTTCTCGTCTAATTGGTTAACTATTTGAAGCTTATATTGTTCATTTCTTTTTTTAAATGTATTACGTGCTTCTTCAACAGTCACTCTATGTACTTTGACATCGTAATCTTTTTTTATTAGTTCTTTCATCCTTGTTTCTATCCTCTGAAGATCGTCAGGTGTAAATGTTTTTTTATATGAAATATCATAATAAAAACCATTTTCTATTATTGGCCCTATTGCCATTTTTGCATCAGGAAATAATTGCTTGACCGCATGTCCAACTAGGTGAGCAAATGAATGCCTAATTATTTCTACACCTTCGGAATCTTTCGCTGTAATTATACTTACGTTTGAGTCAGAATCTATTGGAATGCATATGTCTAAAAGCTGGCCGTCAACCTTGCCCGCTAATGCAGCTTTTGATAAGCCTTCACCAATAGAGGCTGCTATTTCTTTAATAGTGACTGGTGAATTAAATTTCTTCTTGTTGCCATCAGGAAGAGTGATTACTGGCATAATTAAATGTTTTCTTTGTTCTTTGCTTGAAAAGATCTCATTTATTAATTATATACAATAAAATCATTGTAATTCTATTTCTTATTAATAATTAGCTTTGGCATTGCCAAGTAGACCTATAGCTGTTTTTACTCGTTTTAGAGTTACATCAGCTACTTCCTGAGCTTGTTCTTTCCCCTGATCAAGGATCCGTTGAACTTCTCCCTGATCAGCTATAAGTTCTTTGTATCTGGTTTGAATAGGTTCGATTGAGGCGATAATTGCATCAGTGAGCAAAGGCTTGAATTTTCCCCAGCCCATACTTGAGCATTCTTTGGCTACAACTTCTCTCCCTGATCCACTTAAGATCGCATAAATATTTAGAAGGTTGTCTGCTTCTGGTCGTTCAGGATTATTAAATTCAAGTCCTAAATATGAATCAGTTTTGGCACGCTTTATTTTTTTTGTAACTACATCTGGGGGATCTAAAAGAGTAATTCTACTATTTTCGTTCGGGTCACTTTTGCTCATTTTACTTGTGCCCTCAGTAAGACTCATTACTTTGGCACTGTCTTTCATTATTAAGGGCTTAGGAACCTTCAAGATTTCTCTATTGTCTAAACTAAAACGAGAGTTAATGCGTTGTTGGGCAATATCCCTTGCAAGTTCTAGATGTTGCTTTTGGTCTTCACCTACAGGTACTAGATCAGCATCATATAGGAGAATATCGGCAGCCATTAAAACTGGATAGTCCAGCAATCCTACAGAAACATTCTCTCCTTGCTTTATTGCTTTTTCTTTGAACTGAATCATACGTTCTAACCAATTGATTGGAGTTATGCAATTAAGCAACCAGCAAAGTTCACTATGTGCTGAGATGTGACTTTGTATAAATATTGAACATTCCTTTGGATTCATGCCGCATGCAACATATAAAGCGGCTGTGCTAAGTGTATTTTTTGCTAGTAATTTAGGATCATGAGGGATAGTTATTGCATGTAGGTCTACTACACATACATATGTTTCATGGCTTTTTTGTAGCTCGACCCAGTTTCGTATTGCACCAATCCAGTTTCCTAGATGTATTGCCCCAGTTGGTTGGACACCAGATAGAACACGCTTTCGATTCACTTATCAACTCTGGCTTGAATTAGTTGAGTTATTTTTATCTACTTCGTTAGTCCCTTCAACTTGGCCTGTACTTTCTACAGGTGATGAGTGATCAATAGCCTCAACTTCGCTTCCTGAATTGTCATTCTGAATAGTGCTTTGGTTTTCTTCTGATTGATTTTGTTCTGCCTCATTTCCATCAGTCGCACTTGGCTGGGGCTTTTCTGGCCTTGCAAAAGGATTTGCTTTGGGTCCTGATCTATTTAGGTCTTGCCTTTCCCCATCAAAACTATTTCTTCTAGCCCCTTGATTGCCTTCATTTCTTCTGCTGGACCCTTGTGATGTGTTTGCACGAATTTCTGCAACAAGCCCATCTAATTTTCCTTCCTCAAGCATTTGAGCAAGTGTTCTAATTGCAAATCCAAGTACTGCAACAGTAGATCGAAGGTTGAAGGCCTCTTGTAGTGAGCGTGAAGCTCTCATTTCATTATCGCTGAGTCTTATGCGAAATCCGCCACCTTCTCTTCCTCCAGGCCCTCTATTCCCTTGACCTCTTCCACCCCTCATGCCTCCCCTGTAATTATCTCGGTTGCCCTCATAATTTCTATTTTGTTGAGGATCTCCGTAGGAATTTCCCATGTCCTTCTATTGAATATCAAAGCAGTGTGACTCATAGACGCCATCCTTGTGACGATTTTTCCACGCTCCTTCAGCAGATTCACATCTCATGAAGTGTATTTGATGCAATCCAGAAGGAGCTCTCGGTTACTCTTTGTAATCTGATTTCTATGAAAAGCCTTTATTTATGGCTACTTAGGCTGTTTGAGATTTGCTTGTCTTACTAATTTGGCTAAAAATAATAAATATATGGGTTCTGAATTAGTTTCGTGAAAATCCCGTTCCTACAGCCAAGTGTTATTACGTTTCCTACCGGAAACCTAATAAAGGGTGCTTTTCTTTTGGGCTCCTTAGCGATCGGACAATGGGCCTTGACCGATTTGGCGCATGTTCCTGGAGGTGGAATAGGGATTTTGGCAATAGGAGCCGGGATGTTTTGGCTTTCAAGTCCCCTAAAGTCAAGGTTTGATGCACCTAAGTCTGTTCAAGGATGGATTCGGCGCTGTCAAAATGTTCTTGAACAATTCGAAGCTTTGGACGATGAAAACCATAAGTCTCAGGAGTTGAACAAAAGAATTAAGTCTCTAAATTCAATTCTCGACAGGGAATCTCCCCAGAAATTAGCTTTTGTGTGTACTACCGGATCAATCCTTCCTGACAAAGAGTTGATTCAATCAGCAATATCTTGTGAGCAATCACTAAGTCTTTCCTGGACATCTTCGCTTCCTTTAAAAGGTAAATCCTGGATTTGGCCCAAATCACTTTTTGATCAAGATTGTCTTGTTTATATTTTAAGTTTGCCTTTAAGAGCTTCAGATCTTCTATGGCTTGAGCAAATTCCCCAAGATCAACCTTCCTGGGTAATGGTTAGTGATAAATCTTCTGATTGGGCTGAGCAATTAACTGAATTGAAAGCTCAGTTGCCTGAAAGGTGGAATAATCGAATACTTCCATGGAATGATTCACATCAAGATCTTGGAAATCTTTTGCATCCTGTGCGCAACTTTTTAAAGCAACCTAAAAAAAATATAGATAATACTAAGCAGAGACAACTTGAGCGACTTCATTGCTCCTGGCAAGCAGACCTTGAACAATTACGCAGAAATAAATTTAAAGTCATTCAACAGCGGACTCAATGGGCTGTCGCTGGAGCTGTTTTTGCTTCACCAGTTCCTTCAACAGATCTATTGGCACTTTCAGTTGCAAATGGATTAATGATTAAAGAAATGGCAAAGATATGGTCATGCTCTTGGGATAGTGAATCTTTGCAGGTTATTGCCAAGCAATTAGCTGGAGTTGCAATAGCCCAAGGTGTTGTTGAATGGAGCGGCCATGCGATTTTGAGTGTCGCCAAGCTACATGGCAGTAGTTGGCTTGCGGCAGGAACAATGCAAGCTCTTAGTGCTGCCTATTTAACTAGAGTTGTTGGAAGATCTATGGCCGATTGGTTGGCTTTGAACAATGGCGTTTCAGAACCTGATTTAGAAGCTTTGAAGAGAGAAGCTCCGCAACTGATAGAAAGAGCCTCAAAAGAAGAACGTTTAAATTGGAATACTTTTTTAAAACAAGCAACTAATTGGATTGATGATAGTTCTAAAGATCCCAAAATCAATACAACATTTATAGAAGCCTTATAAAATATATTGCTTGCCTTTTGGTATTATCTATAGATCAATAAAAGTATTTATCTCCTTATAACTTTATGTAATATTCAATTTAATAAACCCTGATGCTTAGGGCTATAATCTTTTGGATCCAATTATTTATTCTACTTTTTTTAAATAGACAATAATAATTTATATGAAAAACCTTTTTGTTAAAATTAGATCTATTCCTGTAGTCACCTTTTTTTGTTTCTTAATAGCTTTACTATCTTCTTGTACGAACTCTAGGCAATATCTAATTCAGAATGAAAGAAATGACAAGCCTTTGGTTCTAACTACTTTTACAATTTTAGCTGATATAGCTAGAAATGTTGCTGGTGAAAGATTAGTTGTTGAGTCAGTTACTAAATTCGGCTCTGAAATACATGGATATCAGCCAACCCCAAGCGATTTGATAAAAGCATCTAAGGCCGTACTTATCATTGAAAATGGTTTGGGTTTGGAATTGTGGGCAAAAAAATTTACTGCAGCTGCTGGCAGTGTACCAAGTATTGTATTGACTAATGGTATTAAGCCTTTATTAATAGAAGGTGATGTCTATGCTGGCAAGCCTAATCCACATGCTTGGATGTCACCTCAAAGGACTATGAAGTATGTAGACAACCTTGTCTCGGGATTTACTTCTATTGACCCTTTAGGAAAAGATATTTACTTAAATAATGCTGTGAAATATAAACAGAAGCTGCAAAAGCTTGATAATGAGTTAAGAGAAATTTTGTCAAGTATTCCAAAGAAAAGAAGAGTTCTTGTTACATGTGAGGGTGCCTTTACATATTTAACTCATGACTATGGAATGGAAGAAGCATATCTCTGGCCAGTTAATGCTGAAAGTCAGGTCACGCCGAAGCGTATGCTCAAGTTGATCAATAAAGTTAAGCAAAGGGAAATACCAACAATTTTCTGTGAAAGTACTGTTAGTTCCAAGGCTCAGATTGAAGTAGCAAAATCTAGTGGAGCTAAATTTGGAGGAACATTTTATGTGGATTCTCTATCTGAAGCGAGTGGGCCTGCTCCAACTTTGATTGACTTACAAAGACATAATGTTCAGTTAATTCAGAAAGGTCTTTCTGAGGGTCTTATTGTGAAATGATGAATGATTCTTTTACTGATGGCCAAGCTTTTCCTCTAGGGATAGAAGCTAGTGGACTATGCGTTGACTATAACGGGACAGTAGCTCTCTATGACGCGAGTCTTAAGTTGAAGTCAGGGGCAATTTGTGGCCTGGTTGGCATGAATGGAGCCGGTAAGTCGACTTTCTTTAAAGCTTTAATGGGGTTTGTGCGCCCTTCTCGAGGCAATATTCGAATTAATGGAGTTGCTGTTCATAAAGCTCAGCGAGACCAGGCTGTCGCTTATGTGCCTCAAAATGAAGGCATTGACTGTTCTTTCCCAGTTAGTGTCTGGGATGTTGTGATGATGGGGCGGTATGGATCTATGAACATTCTTAGAATTCCAAGGGAGTCAGATAGGCAGGCTGTCTGGCATGCTCTTGAGCGAGTGGAGCTTCTTGAATTGCGAGCTCGTCCAATAGGCGCCCTTTCAGGAGGTCAACGTAAAAGAGCATTCCTCGCCCGAGCGATTGCTCAAAGAGCTTCAGTTTTGCTTTTGGATGAACCTTTTTCAGGTGTAGATGTGCGTACAGAAAAGCTTATGTCTGAGTTGTTTATTCAGTTTAAAAATGAGGATAGAACGATTCTTATATCAACTCATGATTTAAGTCATGTTAGAGATTTTTGTGATCTGGTTGTACTAATAAATAAAACAGTTTTGGCGTACGGAGAAACATCCAAGATTTTTACTAAGGAGAACTTGAGTATGACATTTGGTGGCATGCCTCCTGATGTCCTGTCAGGCCCAGAATCTTCAGCTGATTTAATTAATGAATGATCTTTTTATTTCATTATCTCCCTTTTCATTCCTTGTTGAGCCTCTAAGCCATGAATTCATGCGAAGAGCACTGATGGTAAGTGCTTTGGTGGGTGGGGTTTGTGGGCTTTTGTCTTGTTATATGACGCTTAAAGGGTGGGCTTTGATGGGTGATGCCGTTTCTCATGCAGTGATGCCAGGTGTTGTTGTTGCATATGCACTTGGCTTGCCGTTTTCCATTGGAGCCTTTGTTTTTGGTGTTGGATCAGTGGCCTTAATAGGTTTTGTAAAGCAGAAATCGAGAATTAAGGAAGATACAGTTATAGGTCTTGTATTTACTGGTTTCTTTGCTCTTGGATTGGTTTTAGTATCTAAGATAAAAAGTAATATTGATCTTATGCATATACTTTTTGGGAGTCCTTTGGGAATATCGTATAGTGATGTGCATCAAACGCTATTAATATCTGGAATTGTTGTATCTATTCTGGTTTTATTTCGTAGAGATTTAATGCTTTATTGCTTTGATCCCACGCATGCGCGATCTATCGGAATTAATACCGGATTCCTTCATTATTTGTTGCTATCTGTTTTGTCTCTTGCGGCAGTGGCGGGGCTTCAAACTGTAGGAATTATTTTGGTGGTTGCAATGCTTATAACTCCTGGAGCAACTGCCTATTTGCTTACAGACCGCTTTGATCGTATGACGTATCTTGCAATATTTAGCAGTGCTATTTCTAGTATCCTCGGTGTATATATTAGCTATTGGTCTGATATAGAAACAGGTGGATCAATAGTACTTGTTCAGACATTTATATTCCTTTTGGCTTTTCTCTTTGCACCCAGATATGGGATCCTTAAGTCACAAGGCTCTACTCATTTATAAATGTGACTGAAAATGATTTCTTAATTCAGAAAAATGATGATTTGGCTTCTCAAAAGTGGCCATGGTGGCCACTTTTGCCTCTTTACCCTTATGGACGTAAAAGGACTATTTTTAGTGAATTAATTTCTAATGAGATATGGAGCTTTGAGCAATTACAAGGTCTTTATTACGTTGCTGTACCTGTTCGACTGACTGTTGTTAAGGTCAATGGTGGATTAATGCTTGTAAATCCCCTTCCTCCAACTAATGAATTAATAGGGAAAATAAATTTACTTGAAAAGAAATACGGCCCAGTCTTAACAATTGTTTTGCCTACTGCTTCCGGTTTAGAGCACAAAATATCTTTTCCAGCATTATCACGTTGTTTTCCAAAAGCTGATCTATGGCTATGCCCTGGGCAATGGAGCTTTCCCTTAAACATACCCTCTGAATTAGTTGGTATACCTAAAAGAAGAACAAAAACTCTTTTTGATGATGGATTTCCTCATGAAGAAACCTGCAATTGGTTCTCTTTAGGTCCTGTAGATATTGGTTTAGGACGATTCCAGGAAGTGTCATGTTTTCATAAGCCTTCTAAATCTCTTCTAGTTACAGATGCATTGATTTCTATTAACCCTGAACCACCTTTATTGTTTGATTTGGATCCAACGCCGCTTCTTTTTCACTCACGCGAAAGAGGTGATCAGCCTCTTGTGGATTCTCCAGAAGCAAGACAAAAAGGTTGGTTGAGGCTTGTTTTGTTTGCTTCTTTCTTAAGACCTGAAAAGTTATCCATACCACCTTTATCTAAAATTTTAAATTATGCTTTTAAACCAGGATTAAGAGATTTTCGATCTCATTTTGGTTTATTTCCCTTCTCATGGGAAAAAGGATGGGAGGACTCTGCTAAAGAGTTAATTGGAAAAAGACAACCTAACATTCAAATTGCTCCAGTCGTAGAGAGATTGGTTTTCCCAAGGGCAAAAGATGCCTACATTAAATGGCTTGATCAAATAAAAGATTTAAATGGAATCCGTTGGCTGATTCCAGCGCATTACAAGGCTCCAATTCCTTTTAATACCAGACAAATAAAATTACTGTCATCAAGAATTGAAAGCCAACCCTGGGTAAAGGGGCAAGGTAACTGGCGTTTTTTAGACTCCTTAGACCAAAGTCTTTTAAAGCGAAGGATTGTTCCAGTTAATCCTTTAGATCCCTTTAAAGATTGAGATCTTCTGGCTCTACAGACATTTCTTCGTCTGAAAATAATGACTCCTCTAATTCCTTTCTTTGCTCCATTTGACGTAGGAAATAGCCTGTCATCATTGCAGAGGCAAGAAGACTTGCAAAGTTATCCCTTGATGAAGTCACCTTAACGTCAAATTGCTCTCCAGGAAGCATTCCTAAAAGGCCTTGCACATTGTGTCGAATGATGTCTTGAATATCTGGACTGGCTGATTTTGCAACCCTCTGCAAAACATCAGGTGATTGTTCCTGTAGATATTGGATCAGTGCATTGCCGTCCTGACCATCATTGCTATCTGTGGCTAGAAACTCCGGGTTAAACATCCCAGTGTGTTCTCCATCATTCACATAACATTATCGCAATAAGGGCTCAAGCTTTATTTTTTATAGGGGTGGGGAACCGAATAGGGCCGAATTTATTTATTGGCCAGTATCGCCAAACAGCTGTCCCTATTACATTTTTTTCTGGGAGTAATCCCCATAAATGAGAGTCAAGACTATTGTTTCTGTTGTCGCCGAGAACCCATAGCGCATTGTCAGGGATAGTGATTGCATCCATTTCATAATTTATGGGAAGTACACGCCAGCTTTCATCTATTGGCTCACCATTTCGGATTAGTTGACCCATATGCACTTCTATTTGATCTCCTGCAATACCTTCGACTCTTTTGATTAATGCTGCATTTTCGTCATATCCAGCTTCTATTAGCTGTTGAGGAGGTTGGAAAACGACGATGCTGTCAATACCAATATTTTGCTTTTTAAGTCTTTTAATACGTGGGCTTACTTTCTCAACCAAGATTCTGTCTTGAATCTCAAGAGTTGGGAGCATGGATCCTGATGGTATCCAACGTGGTTCAATTACTTGCCATCTCAGCAGTAAAGCGAGCGTTATCCAAATCAAGATTGAAAACCAGTCATTTCTGTTGACTTTTTTTTGACTTTTGGAAGTGGAGTTCATTGAAACCTTTTATTTAGATCTTTTATATCGGTCTATTGTGTCCGAGGATTAGAGAAGTTAGCTCTCAGACACTGTCTATAGCACGCAACAATTTAATTGTTTGCCTAAAGCTTTTGTTGGCTTTTAAGGCTAGAGGTTTGAAGTACATAGTGCTTTGTCCTGGAAGTCGATCTGCACCATTAGCTCTTGCTGCTGGTTTCCTAGCTCAAAATGATCAATTAAGCCTTATTACTTCTATAGATGAACGTTCGGCAGCTTTTCTAGCGCTTGGTATTAGTACTGCTAGTGGAACAGCTACAGCAGTTATTACTACCTCTGGTAGTGCGGTCGCGCATTTATTACCTGCAGCAATAGAGGCAGATCGATCTACTCAACCAATTTTGTTCCTTACCGCCGACAGACCTATCAGATTGAAGGATTGTGGATCAAATCAAACAGTTAATCAGGAAGACTTTTTGCGTTCAGTTTGTCGTTGCTTTATTAATGGACCTAAGGATGGACTTCATGCCCTCTCTTCAGAAGCAATTAACAAATTAGCTCAAAAATCTTGGCAGCATGCCCATCAAGTTCCTGGACCAGTTCATATCAACCTTCCATTAGAAGAACCCTTGAACCCTTCATTGCTGGATCAAAATGAGGTATTTACGAACTTAATTGATGAGTTCAAGAAAAACAAGAAAACATTGGTTGGTGAAGTTCAAATTATTTCTAATGAGGTTGGTTCAAATTCATTCCCAACACTAGACATTTCTAAGCAAGGCTTAATTATTGTGGGTCCTTGGCGAGGGTCAAGCAAGAAATTAAATTCTTTTAAGGATGTTCTCCAGAATTGCCAATCTGTTACTGGTTGGCCGATTTTTGCAGATCCACTCTCAGGAATATCTATAGATCAACCTGGTCTAATTGGGAATTGGGAACTTTTGCTTAGTGCTGGTATCTCGATATCTCAAAAGAGATCGCAGATTTTGCGGTTGGGTCCCATGCCATCTAGTAGAACTCTTCAGAATTGGTTGGGTGGCATCCGAACAAAACAAGTTCTTGTTACTGAAGGTGATTCAAGGAAACTTGACCCTTTGCGCCTTTCTGCTCAATGGAGTGATGGTTTTGTTGACTGGTGGGGAAGGATGATGCTTCAGGAAAGTTATAAATCTAAGGACTTTAAAAATCATTCAAAAACAGCATTTTTGAATGATTTGATTGAGAAAGATCAACTTGTAGAAACATGGTTGGACAGACATTTGCCTTTGGCAGGTTCGCTTAACGAAATTTCTTTGGCTCGATGGTTGCCTCGGTTAATACCAGATCATTTTTCAATAATGCTTGCTGCAAGTAGCCCAATTAGAGATTGGTTGTCCTTTTCAGGGAAACATTCTCTTAATAGAAGATGTTTTGGATTTAGAGGTGCCTCTGGTATTGACGGTACATTGTCTTTAGGCATGGGATTGTCAATTTCAATAGGTCCGACTGTATTGATAACTGGTGATTTAGCTTTACTCCATGACAGCAATGGATGGCTATTTTCTAATCCAAATAGGCCTCCTTTGGTTGTTTTGCTTATTGACAATGGTGGTGGTGGGATTTTTAAACAATTAGGTTTGCAAACAGAATCAAACAATTCTTTTGAGAGACTTTTTACAATGCCTCAGGTGGTAGATACTCTTTCTTTAGCGGATTCATATGGGATTCCCTATCGTCAGGTTTCTTGCCTAGAAGATTTGCAAGCTTCACTTGATTGGAGCTTTTCTAAAACAGGCCCTGTATTGATCCGTGTTTGTACTGACGCTTTGTTTGATGCCGATAGGAGGGTAGAGATTCGAAGTCTTATTTCGAATCATCTTCTACTTAATTAAGCACATTCTCTTATGAATACTTAAATCAATGACCACTGACACTTATAGCAACTCCTCAAGAAGGGTCTTGCCAGGCGAAATCACTGTTGAATGGGAATCGTGGGGTGATTACCAAGACATTTTGCTTGATAGAACATCTTTAGGTATTGCTCGGATAGCAATCAATCGTCCAGAGAAGCGCAATGCTTTTCGCCCACTAACAGTTGTCGAGCTATGTGATGCGTTTACAAGAATTAGAGATGCAAAGGATTTAGGAGTAGTTCTTTTTACAGGTGCTGGTCCAGCTAATGATGGGGTTTTTGCTTTCTGTTCAGGTGGTGATCAAAGTGTTAGAGGGGAGGGAGGATATCTAGATGAATCTGGGTTGCCTCGGTTAAATGTGCTCGACCTCCAGCGCATTATTCGTAGTCTTCCCAAAGTTGTAATTGCGCTAGTAGCTGGTTATGCAATAGGTGGAGGACAGGTCTTGCATTTGCTTTGTGACCTTAGTTTGGCTGCTGACAATGCTGTTTTTGGGCAAACTGGTCCTAAGGTTGGTAGTTTTGACGCTGGATTTGGTTCGGGGTATTTAGCTAGAGTTGTTGGTCAGCGTAAGGCACGTGAAATATGGTTTTTATGTAAACAATATGGCGCTAAAGAAGCACTGGAAATGGGCTTGGTTAATTCGATTTGTTCTCTAGATCAGCTCGAGTTAACCGGAGTTGAATGGGCAAAGCAGATACTTCAACATAGCCCTACAGCTATTCGATGTCTGAAAGCTGCTTTTAATGCGGAAACAGATGGTTTAGTTGGCCTGCAGGAGCTTGCAGGACATACAACTCATCTTTTTTATAGAACGGAAGAGGCTCAAGAAGGTCGAAATTCATTTTTAGAGAAGAGACCTCCTGATTTTTCTGAGTCTGGATGGCTTCCTTAATAAGATTTGCCCTGTCTCCTTCTAGAGTCAAATACTAATGAATTGAATTAATGCGCATATTGTTTGCTGCTGCAGAATGCGCGCCGATGATAAAAGTCGGTGGGATGGGTGATGTTGTTGGTTCATTGCCTCCAGCATTGGCTGATCTTGGTCATGATGTACGTTTAATTATTCCTGGATATAGCAAACTTTGGACCTCTCTAGAAATTCCTAGTGAACCTATTTTTGTTGCCAACACTATGGGGTCTGATTTTTCAGTTTATGAGACAAAACATCCTATAAATGAGTTGCCTTTATATTTAGTTGGCCATCCCTCTTTTGATTCTCAAAGTGTCTATGGAGGCGAGGATGAGGACTGGAGATTTACTTTTTTTGCTAGTGCAACAGCTGAATTTGCTTGGAACAAATGGAAACCACAGGTTTTACATTGTCATGATTGGCATACAGGAATGATTCCTGTATGGATGCATCAGGATCCAGAGATTAGTACTGTATTTACAATCCATAATCTTAAATATCAGGGACCTTGGCGTTGGAAACTCGATCGAATTACTTGGTGTCCTTGGTATATGTCAGGCGATCACACAATGGCTGCAGCAATGTTATATGCAGATAGGGTCAATGCTGTGTCACCGACTTATGCAAGAGAGATAAGAACATCTGAATATGGAGAAAGGTTGGATGGCTTGCTTAATTATATTTCCGGAAAATTACGTGGAATACTTAATGGTATTGATTTAGATGCTTGGGATCCTTCTGCTGATAAAAGTTTAGAAGCAAATTTTAGTGTTGATGATCTTTCTGGCCGCTTAATAAACAAGAAAATTCTTCAGCAGAGAATGGGGCTTGATGTTAACTCAGAAAAGTTTCTATTAGGAATGGTTAGTAGGCTTGTTGATCAAAAAGGTGTTGACCTGCTTTTGCAAGTAGCAAATCGATTGCTCGCTTATACAGATTCTCAAATTGTAATTTTAGGTTCAGGAGATAGGCATTTAGAATCTGCTTTATGGCAACTGGCAATTGAAAACCCTGGACGATTTTCAGTATTCCTTACTTATGATGATGATCTAGCACATTTGATATATGCAGGTAGTGATGCTTTTTTAATGCCAAGTAGGTTTGAGCCATGTGGCATTAGCCAATTGTTGGCCATGAGATATGGCTCTATTCCAATAGTACGTAAAGTTGGGGGTTTGGTTGATACTGTTACTCCTCATGACCCAGTAAATAGTGAAGGAACTGGGTTTTGTTTTGATCGATTTGAACCAATTGATTTTTATACGGCTTTGGTTAGGGCCTGGGAGGCTTTTCGACATAGACAAAGTTGGCGAGAATTGCAGATAAGAGCAATGAAAAAGCTATATAGCTGGAAGAGATCAGCACTTGAATATGAGCAAATGTATAAAGAAGTATGCGGCGTTAAGGAGCCTTCACCTAATGCAGAGGAAGTTGAGAAGCTTTCATATGGACAAGAGGCAGACCCTTCTTTAAGAGAGAAAATCTTTAAATAATTGTATTTATTTATATTAATTAAAAAAAACTTTACTCCGAATACATTTTTAAGAATAAGGCCCTAAATTCTAGTTGCATTGCTACATCTGATTCCTGTATTGTGGATGAACCACCACTCAATGATTCAAGGCAAGATGATTTGCCAGTTGAATATGTGAATCCTTGGAGGTCCTTAAGTATTAACCTGAGATCCGTACTGGCGGATTTGAAATTGCGGGGGATAGAGATTTTACGGTTAAACAGTACTGGCACTTACCCTACTCCCAAGTTTTTACCTAGTACTTTTAAAATCATATTCTGGCCATTCATATTGACAGGCTTGTTAATACTCTTGTTTTTTGGAGCTTTTAATAAGACCTGGAGTAATTTAAATCCAATTTATCTCCCTGAAACTGATTTGACTATAGATTCATTATTAAATGAGAGTTCTTTTGGTCAAGCTTCACAAGTAATTGACGAGTCTGGAAATGAATATTCTAATGAAATTAATTATCCAATAGTTGACCCTAATCAAGATAGTCGAAAAATTTCTCAGAATGACCTATCTATCATGTCATTATTAGATGAAGACCTCCCCTCTGTTTATTCAAATAAGAATTTAATTGAGTTTATTGATACTATCTCATTAGATAATGGTGTTATCATTCAAGTTGGCAATATATGGAATTCTCTTACACCTAATGAGTTTATTTCTATAATTCTAAAATTAGATGATCATCTTAAAATTCTTGGTTATGAAGAGGTAAAAGTTTTTGATAAGAATGGTTTGTTAATTGCACGAGATTCAAAAATCTCAAGCGAAATGATATTTTTTGAGCAAGCTCTAGGCTAATGGTATTAAATCTTGGCCATTTGAATGAAATATGGGGCGACCCGGTTTTTCGAGATCCGCCAGATTTAAATGTCCCCCTAGGTGTTGTTTGTACTGATAGTCGTCAATTAAAGGCAGGTGATTTCTATGTTCCCTTAAAAGGAGAAAATTTTGATGGACATGATTTTCTTCAAGAGGTTTTCAATAAGGGTTCACAGGCTGCAGTGGTTTCTAGGTCTTGCTCTATTCAAATCCCCAATGGACTTCTTCATTGGATAGTAGACGACACATTGGAGGCATATCAACAGATTGCATTATTGCATCGTGTTCATTTAGGTGTTCCTGTTGTTGCGGTTACAGGTTCTGTTGGGAAGACGACTACAAGAGAGTTAATCAAAGCATCTTTGTCCCCTCTCGGTCACGTGATATCCAGCACAGGAAACAACAACAATGATGTAGGTGTACCTCTTACTTTACTAACTGCTACCACGTCTCATGTGGCAATTGTTGTTGAAATGGGTATGCGCGGTTTGGGTGAAATTGAGAGACTATCATGTTGCACTAGACCTGATATAGCTGTAATAACGAATATTGGCTCTGCCCATATTGGACTTTTGGGTAATCGTAAGAATATCGCTAAGGCAAAGTGTGAGATTACTTCTTGTCTAAGCTCTAGGGGTGTTGTTATCATCCCAGCAGGAGATTCTTTATTAGAAGAAGAATTATCAAGAACCTGGAAAGGTCGCGTGACTCGTGTTGCTTTAATAGACGACCTTTCTCACAGAGATATCATAAGAAAGAATAGATATTCGAGACCTCTCCCTAAAGCTGATATTTCAGGAGAGTTTGTTCATGAAAAGGCAGCACTCATTTTGGAAGGAGAATTGATTCAGTTGCCTCTCGAAGGTCGACATAATGCACTCAACTTTCTTCTAGCAATAGCTGTTGCTCGAGAGCTTGGTCTTTCAAATGAAGCTTTGCATCAGCACACGGTCAAATTACCTTCAGGGCGTCATGGCTGTAACCAGGTCGGAGGGATTAATCTCATCGATGAAACCTATAACGCTTCCCCAGAATCAGTTAAGGCAGCTTTGGATTTTCTTGTTACCAAGCCAGGCCGCCATTTTGCGGTATTGGGCGCCATGTTGGAATTAGGCCAAGAAAGTATTGCGATGCATCGCGAAATAGCCGAGTATGCGGTTCATGTTGGTTTAGATGGAATAGTTATTTTTGGTTATGGAGACGAGCAAATGGCCATGGCTACAACTGCTTCTGCTATTAAAAACTTTGCAATTACTTCAGAGCCGAAAGAAGCTGTTTCTATTTTAAAGTCATGGCTTATATCTGGAGACTTTGTTCTGCTCAAGGCTAGTCGAGATGTTGCGTTGGAGCGCTTATTGCCTTTGTTTTATGAAAGTTAGATATTGCTTGATTAACTTGTCCATTCTTTCTTTGTCAACTGTTTCGTCCGGGCAATAGCAAGAGAGCCATCTGGAACATTCCTCGTAAGAGTTGAACCAGCTCCAACTGTTACTTGTGCGCCTAGAGTGATTGGTGCAATTAAAACTGAGTTGGCTCCTGTTTTTGTTTCATCGCCTATGATTGTACGGTGCTTTCTTCTGCCATCATAATTAGCTGTAATAGTTCCGGCACCAATATTTACCTTTTTGCCTAGTACAGAATCGCCAATATAGCTTAGATGATTTACTTTTGTACCTAGACCTAGAACACTATTTTTGATTTCTACGAAGTTGCCTATTTTGCACTCTTGAGCGATATCAGTATTGGGTCTTAGATGGGCGTATGGACCTATCTCAACATTGTCTCCAATCTTTGCGTCTCGTATCACTGAATATAGGATTTTGACGTTTGCACCTATCCAGGAATCCTCAATAAAGCTTCCTGGCCCGATTCTGCAGTTATCCCCAATATGACATTTTCCTCGTAGATGGGTTTGTGGTTCGATTATTACGTCTTTTCCTAATACACAGTTGTCACTAATCGTTGAGCTGCTCTCATCCGTAAATGTCACACCGTTGTTCATCCAGAATTTACGTAGTCGTTGTTGCAGTAATGCCTCACATTCAGCCATCTGAAGACGATCATTAATTCCGCAAACTTCCTCTACATCATTTACCTGTAAATGCATGGCTTTTTTAACCATGCTCACAGCATCTGTTAAATATACTTCCTTTTGATTATTCTTGTTGGATAGATTTGGTAAAATTGCTTTTAAGGTATTCCAATTAAAACAATATATTCCTGCATTAGTTAAATTATTCTCTAACTCTTTTTTATTGCAATCACGATCTTCAATTATTGCACTTACCTGACCTTTCTCATCAGAAAATACTCTCCCATATCCATTTGGATTCTCTAATTTTGCACTCAAGAATGTCGCTTCAGAATTTGATTCTCTGTGTTGGCTAACTAGCCTCTCTAAAGTTTCTTGTCTTAGTAGTGGAACATCACCATTTAGGACTAAAAGTTCACCTTCGAAATCAGCTAGGGCCGGTATTAATTGTTGTATTGCATGACCAGTACCATTTTGTGGATTTTGTTCGATGAATTCGACCCCTGAGACATGGCAGGCTTTTGACTTTACAAGTTCCGCCTGGTGACCAACGATAACAAAGAGACGATCAGGTTTCAGTTCAATACACCCACTTAAGACTCTTTCTAAGAGAGTTCTTCCTCCGAGTGGCTGGAGAACTTTTGGGAGTTTGCTCTTCATGCGAGTGCCTTTCCCTGCGGCCAATATTGCAACAGATAACATTGGTGACTTTCTTCTTCCTTGAAATCTACTAACGAAGACTCAATGCGTCTTCCCCCATCGGCGTTTCCAATTAGTTGTATCCTCTAGCTCGCTGCTTAACTGCTCTTTGTGACGACGTGCCAAAACTTGTGCTATTGAGCTATGACCACTGGGGTCACGGTATGGAACTGCAGCTCGTGTTAAAAGGTGCTCTTCTTCCATCATGGTAAGTGGCTGCCAAATAGTGTCTTGTTTGATTTTGTTGGGACTCTTTGTTGGCGAGATGGCAATTGTGCCATTGCTCCACTTTTCTCGCTGTTTAGTCGGAATTATGGAACCTAATTCCAATCCAGATCTTCTGAGGCTTGCTCTGATTGCCGCGGCACTGCAATAGGTGATTAGACGACCACCTGGGGCTAATTTATTTGCAAGGCTATCAAGGAATTCCTCGGTCCATAAAATTGGACATTTAGTTGGTGAAAAGGCGTCAAGAAGAATTAAATCAAAAGAGAACATTTGTGGAATAAAATCAATCTTCTCTCTTGCATCTCCCCAGAGAATATTCCCTTTACTTTGTTTATGAACCCAACACCCCCTCTTGTCAATTGAATTCAGTATTTCCCTTACTTCGTCGGACCAATTGGAGATAAATATTTTATTTTTGATTCCGAGATGGATTGGTCTGGGGTCAATCTCAAGCCCCCACCATTGGTATGGTGTGTTACTACGATTTAGATCTTCGAACATGTATGCCGAGTTGTAACCCATGCCTATGCATACATCAAGGATATGAATTCGTTTAGCGTTTCTTAAACGATTTAATTGTGCTGGCTTTAGAAATTTTTCTTTTGCCTCTTTGCTGGCTCCGCTTAAACTATGAAAGTTTTCTTGGAAGAAAGCACTATGCAGTGAAATGCTTCCATCATTTGTTTGAAAAGAGTGCAAATCTCCTAATGAGATTTCTTTGGTAGACATTTAGCTGCGCAAGCGTTCAAAGTCACTCCAGAAATCAGGATAAGAAACTGCTGCTGCTTCACTTCTGGAGAGTAATGAGTCTCCTTTAGCCATTAAGCTAGCTATAGCAAGGCTCATGGCTACTCGATGGTCAGTTTCACTATCGATTTCTGCTCCTTGTAGCGGTGCTCCACCATGGATGGTCAGTCCATCGGGGTGCTCTTCTAATTTTGCACCCATTGCTGTCAGTTGTCTTGCCATTACGGCTAATCGATCTGTTTCCTTTACTCTTAACTCACTTGCACCGGTTATGTGGCTAATGCCATTGCAAAAACAGGCAGCTACTGAAAGAATTGGCACTTCATCTACTAGACGAGGAATTATTTCTGCATCGATTCTAAAAGGCATTAGTTGAGCAACATGTCTAACTCGGATGTCTCCTACTGGTTCTCCTGCAACATCTCGTTTATTGATGATTTCTAGGTTCGCTTGCATCTTTCTTAGTATTTCGAGTATTCCTGTACGGGTTGGATTTAATCCAACATTCTCAACTGTTATTTGTGACCCTGGAATGATGCTTCCAGCAACTAGCCAAAAGGCTGCCGAGCTGATGTCTCCAGGTACGACTATTGACTGTCCTTTTAATGTTGCTCCTGGCAAAACATTTATATGCCTTCCCATCTCACCTCCAACGGTAAGATTGGCTCCAAATGCTTTTAACATTCTTTCACTATGGTCTCTTGAAAGGGCTGGCTCAATAACAGTTGTTGAGCTATCAGCTGTAAGGGCAGCGAGTAATATCGCTGATTTGATTTGAGCACTGGCAACAGGTGTTCCAATTATGGCTCCATGTAGTTGTTGACCAACTATTGATAGTGGGGCTTGATTCCCATTTGAACGTCCTCTTACTTGTGCTCCCATTAGCTTGAGAGGTTGACCAACTCTTTGCATCGGCCTTTTGCTAAGGGACTCATCGCCGGTTAGTACAAAATGTCGTCCTACTCGACCTACTAATAAGCCGAGCAATAACCTCATAGTGGTTCCAGAGTTGCCACAGTCGAGTACATTTTTTGGTTCTTTTAGTCCATCTAAACCGACACCATTTATATGTACTACCTCTCCTTTCTTAATCGGGCTAATTTGCACTCCCATCGAACGTAGACAAGAAGCTGTGCTTTCTGGGTCTTCTGCTGGTAATAGACCTTCTACGGTTGTTAACCCCTCTGCGATTGATCCAAATAGCAATGCTCTATGAGAAATTGATTTATCACCAGGTACACGTACTTTCCCTAACAACCTCCCTCCCTCTTGTAGGTTCCTAGAATTTTTATTGCTGCTAGTAGCACTCAAGGGCTGTAATAGAAACTAGTTGTTTGAGTTTATTGGTTCGTGTGCGATGCATGAGTTAAAACTTGTCAGCTTGTCGTTGTCGTAACAGGTCTTCTATTACATAGCCAAATAGGCTTGGATCAGGTTCATTTTCATCTAAATCAGATAAACCAAGCTCATTCCATCTTTCATTGACCTTTGATTCGATTTCGGTAGGCCTAGTTAAGACTTCTCCCCATTCATGTTTTTTTTCAGGGCCAATTTTTCTAGTTGCATCTATTGCGAGTCTTCCTCCTAAACCGATATGTTCACTAGAGAAATCAAGACTATCAAAAGGTGTGTTTTCTAATATGAAAAGGTCTCTTTGTGGATCTACCTGACTAGATATTGCCCATACAACCTGGCGTGGGTCCCTAACGTTGATAGTTGAGTCAACTACAACAACAAACTTGGTGTAGGTAAATTGTGGTAGTGCAGTCCAGAAGGCCATTGCAGACCTTCTTGCTTGCCCTGGATATGTTTTTTTTATTGAAATCACAGCCAATTTGTAGCTCAGTGCCTCCATGGGCAGGAAGAAATCATTGATCTCAGGTATTTGTTGCCGAAGAATTGGCGTATAAATACGATTCAATGCTATTGCAAGCATTGCTTCTTCTTTTGGTGGTCTGCCACTAAATGTGGTTAAGAAGATCGGATCTTTCCTATGAGTTATGCAGTGGAAACGTATTAGAGGCGATTTTTCTATTCCTCCATAAAACCCCATGTGGTCTCCAAAGGGGCCATCAGCTAATTCTTCTCCAGGAGTAATAGTTCCCTCAAGAACGACTTCACTATGACTTGGAACTTGAAGATCAATTGTTTTGCAACGAGTAAGCCTGACCCCTTCCCCTGCATATAGCCCTGCGAAAAGCCACTCACTCATTTGAACTGGTATTGGAGTTGCAGCTGCCATAACTATTAATGGATGAACTCCTATCGCAACCGCTATCTCTAATTTCTTTCCGAGTGCGGCAGCTTTACGTAAGTGAAGTGCACCGCCTCTAACTGACAGCCAATGAACAGTCATCGTTTTTGTGGATTGGCGTTGGAGTCTGTAGACACCAACATTTGGGACGCCTGTTTCTGGATCCTTTGTTATTACTAGTCCTAGGGTGATTACTCCACTCGCATCTTTTGGCCAAGGACGTATTAAAGGCAATTTATCAAGGTTTAGTTGGTCTTCTTTGATGACTTTTTGGTGGCAAGGAGGGGTAAGGTCAAAATCAGGACGAGCTTTTATTAGATCCCAAAGAACATTTGCAAATGCTCGGGTTTCTTTTAAATCTTTAGGTGGTTTTGGTTGCTGTAATAGAGCGAGCTTTCTTCCTAATTCTTCTAGTTCTTCTGCCTTCTCAAGGCCCATGCTCCAAACAACTCTCTCCATTGTTCCCAGGAGATTTGTGGCGACAGGCAGCGTTGAGCCTTTTACGTTCTCGAATAAAAGTGCAGGCCCACCTCTAGCTAAAACTCTGTCAGTTATTGCAGCCAGTTCTAAGTCTGGATTTACTTCGGCTTTGATTCTCTTGAGTTGTCCTTTTCGTTCAAGTAAGGCAATAAAATTCCTCATGTCACGTGATCCTGGTCCAGGACTTAGTAGGGACATAAAGGTCGAATGGATGACTGAATGATCTACTTACTGTGACTCATTATGTTAGTTATTGATGATGATGGAACTTTCTTATTTTCATGCAGCGGGTGATGTCCCCGATGGATTTGTGCCTGAAACAGCTGTTGTAGTCGATGTTCTTCGAGCTACTACGACAATTGCATGGGCTCTTCATAACGGTGCTGAGGCTATAGAGACTTTTGCAGATTTGGATGAACTTCAAAAAAGTTCAAGCTCATGGGAGCCTGCTTTAAGACTTTTGGTGGGAGAAAGGGGTGGTCAACGTCTAAAAGGATTTGATCTTGGTAATTCTCCTGTAGATGTTGTCCCTGAGTTGGTTTCTGGGAAAAGATTATTTATGAGTACTACAAATGGCACTCGCTCTTTGCAAGCTGTTAGAAATGCCAGCAAGTTATACACCTTGTCATTGCCAAACCGTAAAGCAGTTGCACAAAGATTGCTTAACGATCAAACAAAACAACTATGTATTCTCGGGAGTGGTTGGGAAGGTGCCTATTCCTTGGAAGACTCTCTTGCTGCTGGTTCTCTTGCAGCATTTCTCATTGAGAACACGACAAATTCTATAAACGTTGTAAACGATGAGTTGACAGCCGCTTTGACTGTTTGGGATCGATGGAAAAATGATTGCGAAGATTGTTTGCGAATTGCCAGTCATGGTAGGAGACTCGCAAGCATCGGAGATCATGATAATGATTTCAAATGTTGTGCTTCCCTGGATAAACTTAATGTGGTTCCAACTCAAGTAGCACCAGGAGTGCTTAGTGCCTCTTGATTTCTTAAATTCGTTCTCTACGTATTAAATCTGTGACGGACTTCTTGGCAGCCGCTGTGCAATTGACAAGCACCTCGAAGCCTGACATCAATTTTTCAGCAGCTGAGGAACAGATAGAACTTGCTTCTAGACGAGGAGCTGAAATTATTGGACTTCCAGAGAACTTTGCATTTATGGGTGAGGATGATGAAAGATTAGAACTTTCATCATCTATTGCTGAGAAATGCAGTCGTTTTCTTATAACAATGGCCAGACGTTATCAAGTTGCACTTCTCGGTGGTGGTTACCCAGTACCTTTTGGTGATGGTCAACGTACTTTGAATAGAGCTGAACTATATGGTCGAGACGGACAATTGCTTGCAAGATATGACAAGATCCATCTATTTGATGTAGACCTGCCAGAGGGCAACACGTATAGGGAATCATCTACGATTGTTTCTGGGGAAAATGTTCCTCCCGTAGTTGATGTGCCTGGCCTTTGCAAAGTTGGACTTTCTATTTGCTATGACGTTCGTTTCCCAGAGTTATATCGTCATCTAATAGAGAAAGGTGCTGAGTTACTTATGATTCCTGCTGCCTTTACGGCATTCACTGGTAAAGATCATTGGCAAGTTTTGCTGCAAGCAAGAGCAATTGAAAACACATCCTATGTTTTAGCTCCTGCACAAACAGGACTCCATTATGAACGTCGTCATAGTCATGGACATTCAATGATAATTGATCCTTGGGGAACAGTTCTTGCCGATGCTGGAGTTACTCAAGGAGCTGCGATTGCTCCTGTTGACACCTCTCATGTCGCTAGGATTAGAGAGCAGATGCCCTGCCTTAAACATAGAAAGCCTGCACTTTTCTAAGTAAATGGTTTTGGGAATATCACGACGACTTGCTCTTATTGCTGGAACTGCATTACAGATTTCAATACTGTTTTATGAATTACCATTAAATGCTGCAAGTGCTTTGGCCGCTTGGCATTTGGGAAGTGATGGTGTTTTGAAATTACGTACCTCTAGAGGAGCAAACCTTAAGGCATTTTTTCAATATGCACAGTCTGGGAATGGTGACCGAGTTTGGATTGATTTTCCTGGTGAACTTGTTCGTCCAAGAAGTCTTCCTGGTAATGGACCTGTTAAGGAAATTCGCCTTGGCAAACCTCAGAAAGGTTTTACAAGATTAGTTATTGAATTCAATAAATCAATTTCTATAGACCCACAAGATCTCAAATTAGTCGGGACTTCGCCGGATCAATGGGAGTTGAATTTTGGAGGCATACCTACAAATGGCCTTCGAAGCATTGGGGAAGGAAATCTAATAAGAACTGTGCAGAGAAGGTCGGAGAGATTTTTGCGTAGTAGTAGTTATCAGTCTTTAACTATCTCTGACCTTCCCAATATTCCTCAAGGTCGATATAAGGTCGTTATAGATCCTGGCCATGGAGGACCAGACTCTGGAGCAGTAGGTATTAGTGGAATACGAGAAACTGATGTTGTTTTGGATATATCACTTCAAGTTGCTGAAATTCTGGAAGGAAAGGGTGTAAAGGTCATTTTGACCAGAAAATCAGAAATTGACTTGGACCTTGCTCCAAGAGTGGTTATTGCAAATAAAACCCGAGCAAATGCCTTTGTAAGTATTCATGCGAATGCAAAAAGGAGGTCAACTCGAAGAGATGTTAATGGAATTGAAACTTTCTATTTTTCGGGTAAAAAAGGTTATCGACTTGCCAGTTTGATTCAGAATGAAGTTTTAAGGGCATCGCCCGGTAGTCCGGATAGAGGGGTAAGACGCAGTCGCTTTTTCGTAATTAGAAGGACCAACATGCCAGCAGTTTTGGTTGAGACTGGCTTTCTAACTGGCAAGCTTGACTCTTTGAGATTGTCACAAGCTCCACATCGTCGCAATTTGGCGTTAGCAATTTCAAAGGGTATTCTTTTGTATCTTCAAGGGGAGTGAGGCCATTGACTCCTCGATTGGGTTTATTTGATAGTGGATTAGGGGGGATTACTGTGTTGAAAAAAGTGGTAGAGCGACATGGAGATATTTCTTGTGTTTATTTGGGTGATACAGCCAGGCTGCCTTATGGAGAGAAACAACCAGCAGAAATTCGTTTAATAGCAAAAGAAGTTGTTGAATGGCTTTTAAGTCAAGATGTCTCGGCAATTCTTGTGGCCTGTAATACAACAAATTCATTGGCAATTGATATTGTTCAGAATATTTCCACCGTCCCAGTTTTGAATTTGATAAATGCTGCAGCGGAAATGACGACAGAATCAAGAGTCGGTGTTTTGGCTACATCTGCCACGGCTGCTTCATCCGCATATAAAAAGCGAATTGAAGCCTTTAGGCCTGGGACATTAGTTATTGAAAATGCTTGTCCTGAGTTTGTTCCAATGATTGAAAATGGTGAATTATGTCAAGAATCAATGAAAAGGTTTGCAATTGAATATTTGAAGCCACTGTTAGAGGCTCATGTTGAAGCAATCATCCTTGGGTGTAGTCATTACCCACTTATTCAACCTTTTTTGCAGGAATTAGTCCCTAAAGGTATTCGATTAATTGATCCGGCTATTGGAATAGCCTGTCAACTAGACAGGGTTCTTGGAGAACCTCAATCCATTTGTCAGAGACCCTGTAAGGTTTCGAATACAAGGTTTTTTGTGACATCTAATCCGATTGGGTTCTCACTGAGAACATTACCTTGGTTGGGAAACCGACCAGAAGTTGAACTTATCTCCCTACAACCTAAGGCATGTTTCTTCTAGGATTAGTAAATCGAGGATTCTCATGACCACAGTCACTGAGCTGCTACAGCCGGTCGAGTTGGATCTTGAGAATCTAGTGGCTAATCTTCGTAGCCTTATTGGGGCGAAGCATCCGATATTGCAGGCAGCAGCAGAACATCTTTTTAGTGCTGGTGGCAAAAGGATTCGCCCTGGGATAGTCCTTTTGCTTTCTAGGGCTCTTGAGCCTAATGGTGAGCTCTCTGCTCGTCATCGCAGGCTTGCTGAAATAACAGAAATGATTCATACAGCATCGTTAGTGCATGACGATGTTGTCGATGAGGCTTCAACACGAAGAGGAGTGGCAACTGTTCATAGCAGATTCAACCATAAAGTTGCAGTGCTAGCAGGTGATTTTCTTTTTGCTCAAGCTAGTTGGCATTTGGCAAATTTAGATAATCTTGATGTGGTTAAACTCTTAAGTCGTGTAATTATGGACCTTGCTGATGGTGAGGTTAAGCAAGGGCTATATAAATATGACTCTTGTCAGACATTGGATACATATTTAGAGAAAAGTTATTGTAAAACTGCTTCTTTAATTGCAAATAGTGCAAGAGCTGTAGGGGTTTTAAGTGAGCAACCAGATCAAAATCTTAAATCATTACATTACTTCGGTAAACAACTAGGCCTTGCTTTCCAAGTAGTTGATGACATCCTTGACTTTACAGGTAATGACCAACAGCTAGGTAAGCCAGCATTTACAGATTTGGCTAGCGGTTATTTAACTGCTCCAGCTTTATATGCCTTAGAGGAAAAGCCAGATCTTGCAAGATTAATAGATAGAGAATTTTCAGTAGAAGGTGATCTTGAAAATGCTTTAAACCTTGTTCATACCTCAAGAGCAATAAGTCGAACAAGAGATTTAGCTGAACAATTTGCAAAAGAATCTCGAGAGGCAATTAAATGGCTTCCAGACTCTCCTTCTCGAAGAGCTATCCTCGAACTGCCAGATTTTGTTCTAAGCAGACTTTACTAAGTTATTCAAGTTGAGTTTTTTTTAGTGCCTCTAATATCTCGTGTAAATGTTTTATATTATGAGTATTATCTATGTTATTAGTTGAACTTTGATTCTCTAACTTACAATTAAGAATCCATACATTGCAACCCGCTTCTAAGGCCGAATTGATTCCGGATTCTGAGTCTTCTAGCGCCCAGCAATGGTGAGGGCTGACATCTAGTTTGCTTGCAGCTAATAAGTATGGATCTGGTGCAGGCTTGCCTCTTTTGAGAATTGGATCGTCGCCATAAACTCTTGTTTTAATTAAATCAATCCATTTATGTGAGACGGTCTTTAATTTTACTGATTTATAGGAGCTGCTTGTTACTAATGCCATTTTTAGCTTATTTAAAAAACACCATTTGATAAGAGCCTCAGCTCCAGGCATTGCTTTCGCATTAAACATTAAATCCCTTGAGATGGGAGCATGTACTTT
>QCGF01000010.1 GCA_003278175.1 Prochlorococcus sp. AG-363-P15 | reverse complement strand
ACCCCTTTGCTTTCAAGAAGGGCTTTAGCTCTTAGACAGAATGGACATGATGACCACGTGTAAATCTCAACTTTTGTCATAGTGTTTTTGTAATCCCAGAAGATTTTATGAGGCTTCTTAAACTGATAGCGTTGTTGTTATTGATCGAGAGCTGACTGTTGCTTGATCTAATTGATTTCAAGAGAGACTTATCTGAGCTTACTGATCGCCTGGGCAAAGCCCAGGACTGTCTTTGACGTCCCTGCTTTAAATGCTCGCCAAAAGGATTTGGAGCAACTAGCAGCTCAGCCTGATTTTTGGAATGATCAAAAGAATGCTCAAAAGCAAATGCGTCAGTTAGATGAAGTAAAGGCTCAATTATCAAAATTGATTCAGTGGACCTCCGCAATTGAGGACGCAAAGGCCACAGTTGAGCTTTATGAACTTGAATCAGATCAGGAGATGCTGAATGAGGCTCAATTTGGATTAGATCAGTTGCGCATAGATTTAGATCGTTGGGAGTTGGAGCGTCTTTTAAGTGGGCCTTATGACAAAGAAGGAGTTGTACTTTCTATAAATGCCGGTGCCGGAGGAACTGATGCGCAAGATTGGGCTCAAATGTTGTTGCGGATGTATACCAGGTGGGCAGAAGATCATGGGATGAAAGTCACAGTAGATGAGTTGTCAGAAGGCGAGGAGGCTGGGATTAAAAGTGCCACTGTTGAGATCGAGGGACGTCATGCCTACGGTTACTTGCAAAATGAGAAAGGAACTCATCGCTTGGTAAGAATTTCCCCTTTTAATGCCAATGGCAAACGTCAAACCAGCTTTGCGGGTGTAGAGGTTATGCCCAAGCTTGATAATGAGGTTGAGTTGGAGATCCCGGAGAAGGACCTTGAAGTCACCACGAGTCGATCAGGTGGGGCAGGTGGTCAGAATGTTAATAAAGTTGAGACTGCAGTTCGCATTCTTCATATCCCAACTGGATTAGCTGTTCGTTGCACTCAAGAGAGGTCACAACTGCAAAATAAGGAGAAGGCTATGGCCTTATTAAAAGCAAAACTATTGGTCATAGCTCAAGAACAGCGTGCTGCAGAAATTGCTGATATTCGTGGCGACATAGTTGAAGCAGCCTGGGGTAATCAAATTCGTAATTATGTTTTTCATCCCTACCAAATGGTTAAAGATTTGAGGACTGAAGAAGAGACTACGGATGTTCAGCGCGTTATGAATGGAGATTTAGACCCATTTATTCAAGCTCTTTTAAGGCAAGGCTTAAATAGCTCTGATCAAGAATTAGAAACTTGATGAATTACTCATTATGACTGAATCAACCACTAACAATTCAGTGCCTAAAAAGCTACCTCCTCCGAGCTTTGTGAAATTGGCCATGCGGAATATGGTTCAGAAAGGGAAACAGAGCCTTTTCCACTTTGGACTTACAGCGATAGGTTTTCTTTTATTCATACTTCTTGTGGCTTGGGTCGGGCGCCCGACTCTCCCTCATTGAAGTGGAGATACGGGAATCTTCAAATAGAGCTTCAAACGTAAGGCTTCAATTGTCTTTTAATGGACCGTCTGAGGAGCTCTTGAAAAGCTTGTCAGATCAATCAGCACGAAATATTCTCACCAAAGCTGAATTCTGGGAAAAGGATCTAAGAACGTGGATCGAGTTTGTTCGAGGTGAGAAGTCTTTGTTTTGTCATGATGTCGTTCGCAATACACTGATTTTCAGCATGGGATTGCAATTTACTGATGATCAGACTATTGCTGCATTGAATGCTAAATGGCGTCAAAAAAACGAGAAAACAGATGTTCTTTCGTTCCCTGTCTTAGATGAAAACATTGTTATTCCTCAAGATCAATTTGTAGAGCTTGGAGACGTTATTGTTTCGATACCCACGGCTGACTCCCAAGCCAGTGAGCAAGATCATTCTTTGTCTAATGAACTTAGGTGGCTAGTGAGTCATGGACTCTTGCATTTACTCGGCTGGGACCATCCAACACCTAAAAAGTTACAAGAAATGCTTTGCTGTCAACAGCAACTTCTTACTATCAACGGTAACCTTCAATCCAAATGAGCTAAAACTTACGAGATAGATGCTCCCTTCTCCAAAAAACAAGATTTTGTCAGAAAAGATTACCCCACTTTCCAGTCGCTCTCGAATTGGGAAAAGGAGGGGTTCTTGGAGAATTGCAAATGACCTCCCTTCTAGTTTTCGATATGCCGCTCAAGGCATTGTGTATGGCTTTTTGAGTCAAAGAAACTTTCGTATTCATTTATTCATTGGTGCTTTAGTATTTGCACTAGGGATTTACTTAAAACTTAATTTCAACCATTTAGCTGTATTGGTCTTGACTGTTACGGCTGTATTAGTGCTCGAGCTATTAAACACTGCAATTGAAGCTGTTGTGGACTTAGCTATTGGACGTCGTTTTCACCCTTTGGCTCGTATCGCTAAGGACTGTTCTGCTGCAGCCGTTTTGGTTGCATCAATTAGTTCTTTAATCATCGCAATTCTTTTACTAGTTCCACCCTTATTGTTCCAATTAGGAGTATAGGACTCACATATTATGCTTCTTGTTATTGATAACTACGACAGTTTTACTTTTAACCTTGTTCAGTACTTGGGGGAGTTAGCTTCTGATCATCCTGTTGCATCTGATATCCGAGTAGAGCGCAATAATTCCTGTTCTATTGATCAGATTAGAGATCTTGCCCCTTCAGCCATACTGATATCCCCTGGCCCAGGCGATCCTGATCAATCTGGAGTTTGTTTGGAGGTTTTAACTGAACTTTCTCCTACGATTCCAACTCTTGGAGTTTGTCTTGGTCATCAAGCGCTTGCTCAGGCATATGGAGCGAAGATTGTTAGAGCGCATGAACTTATGCATGGGAAAACATCCCATGTCATTCATCAAGGGAAGGGGATTTTTTCGGGTTTACCGAAACCCTTCATTGCCACTAGATACCATAGTTTGATTGCAGAGAGGGAGACATTGCCTGAGGTGCTTGAAATTACTGCTTGGCTCTCAGATGGAACAATTATGGGTTTGAGGCATCGGGAATATCCTCATCTCCAAGGAGTTCAATTTCATCCTGAAAGTGTCCTGACAGAAGGTGGACATAAATTGCTGAGTAATTTTTTATCTCTTGCTGAACTCATTTAGGGAGACTGCTAACTTTCAAGTCTTATAGAGGTCTTTAATGAATGCAAAACTCTTTTCATTTTTTTGAATTTTTCGTCAAAAGAGTCGTTTTGCCTGTTGGCTTAGTTGGATGCTCAGGTCTCTCTGCTATTGCTGGAGGTGTACGAATCACTAATTTTGGCCATAGCTCATTAATCATTAAGGGCGGTGGACAATCTGTATTGCTGAACCCTTTCAAGGCTGTTGGCTGTGCGGCTGGATTGAAGGAACCTCGGTTGCGTGCAAATGTGATTCTTGCAAGTTCGGAGCTGGCTGATGAGGGAGCAAGAATTGCTCAAGGGAATTACTTTGTTAAACCTGGTTCATATCGAATTAATGGTATGAACTTGGAAGGATTTTCTGCTCCGCATGATCGAGTTGGTGGGCGTAGATATGGCCTTACAACAATCTGGCAATGGACTCAGGCAGGCTTGAGATTTGCACATTTAGGGGGTAGTGCTGCGCCTCTTACAGGTGTAGATAAGATTTTAATTGGTCGCCCTGATGTGCTTTTCATTGCAGTTGGTGGTGGAGCAAAGGTCTATAGCGGAGCGGAAGCAGCAAAAGTAGTGAAGGAATTAAAGCCCAAACGTGTTATTCCAGTCCAATATGTGAGAGATCAATCTGTGAGTAATTGTGATCTAACAGGTATTCAGCCTTTTTTAGATGCAATGAAAGGTACTGAAACTAGGCAGGTAGGGAAAACGTTAAATGTATCTAAAAAACTTTCCGATAAGACTGTGATTACCGTGATGCGCTAGAGATTTCGATTTTTAAATGTCAGCGTCGCAATATAGTTGCCAAAATCGTTTCATTTGCTCAGTTGTACCAATACTGACTCTTAAGGCTCCTTCGATTAATGGCTTGTCTTTCATATTCCTAACAAGAACTCCTGCTGATTTAAGAGAAGCTTCTACTTTTGAGGCATCATTAGCTGGCCAAATTAACAGGTAGTTACCTCCCTCTATATGGTGACGTTTTCCACACTTAAGTAGTTGTTTTTTTATCCAATCTCTAGCTCGTAATACCTCGCTGACATAGTTATCTATATATGCTTGGTCTCGAAGCGCGGCAAAAGCTGCTGTAACGGCAAGACTGTTGACATCATAAGGACCAGTTACACGACTGATCTTTTCAATGACTTTATGGTTGCCTATAGCAAACCCAATGCGTAATCCAGCCAACCCAGCTGTTTTTGATAGTGATCTAAGTACTAGTAGGTTGGTAGCCTGTGCAAAATCAACTATTGGCAAAACACTGTCGCCTGTAAAGGCTTCGTATAGCTCATCTACTACAACCAAGGTGTTAGGTGAGTTTTGGGATAACTCTAAGATTTTTTTTGCTTGTAACCTTGTCCCAGTTGGGTTATTGGGGTTGCAAATAAGAAGTAATTTTGGCTTTTTTTCTAGTAGTGTTTTCTCCACTTGATGTATGGGAAACTTGAAATCTATCTCTTGATATGGGATGGAAAGAATCTGCATGCCCTGCATATGAGCACAGGGTGTGTAGTAACCAAAAGTTGGAGTTGTGGTAAGTAGATAATCGCCTCGATCACCATATGCTTGAAAAATCGCATGTATTGCTGCATCGACTCCGTTGAAGAGTCCGATTTCTGTAGGTTTGATATTTACAGATGGCTTTGCAGCCTTCAGATTTTTGACTAGTGCCTCACGAAGTCCGTTGTATTCTGGATAAATAGAGATTTGCTCAGGAGGGATATTTTGTAAGGCATTTACTACCAGTGGACTAGGACCAATTGTATTTTCATTGAAGTCAAGTCGAAGAAGTTTACGCCTGCCTTCTAATGGTGCGCTATAGGCATGCATATTTTCTACTTCAGGCCGGGGGTTAGGCCCTTCGGAATTCTTAGGTGGCTGAGGAGATTCCATTACATCCTTTCAAGTGTTGGTATGCCTAATAGATCCATTCCTAGCTTGAGGGTCTTCGCAGTTAATCGGCATAATGCCAATCTACAGCTTCTACTTGGCTCATTTGCTTTTAAGACAGGTACTTGATCGTAGAACCGATTGAAAACCTGACTTAGTTCAAATAAGTAGGTACATAGACGATTTGGTAGTAACTCCTCTTCAACTTCGACAATTACTTCATCGAATCTTAGGAGTTCTTTTATTAAGGAGAATTCTTGATGCTCATTAAATTCAAGTTTCTCTGTGGCAGCTTTCAGATCACCACCCTTTCTGGCAATACCGGCTATGCGAACTAATGCATATAAAAGATAAGGGGCTGTGTTCCCTTGAAGAGCGAGCATCCGGTCAAAACTAAATTGATAGTTGGTCACTCTGTTTTGGCTTAAATCGGCATACTTAACTGCTGCAATGCCTACGGTGTTTGATACATGTTTAATAAAGTTCTCAGTTTCTTTTCTTCCTTCTTCCTTTAGGCGACCTCGGAGGTCTTTTTCAGCACGGCCTACCGCTTCATCTAGTAAATCTCGTAACCGTATGGTTTCTCCGGAACGAGTTTTTAGTTTTTTCCCATCTTCTCCTTGAACAAGGCCAAAAGGAACATGTTCTACATGACCACCCTTTGGAATCCATTTTGCACGTTTAGCAATTTGAAAGACTCCTGTAAAATGATTGGCTTGTCCAGCATCAGTTATATATATTAAACGCTGAGCTCCATCCCCTTTGGGTGACTCTGAAAATCGATATCTGATTGCGGCTAAATCTGTTGTTGCATAATTGAAACCTCCATCTCTTTTTTGAATAATCATAGGAAGTGGTTTTCCTTCTTTACTAGAGATACCATTGAGAAGAACACATTTTGCACCTTCATCTGTGATTAAGAGTCCTGAGTTATCCAGGTCATCAATTACATTTTTTAAAAAGGGATTGTAGAAAGATTCGCCTCTTTCAGTGAGACGAATGTCTAAACGCTTGTAAATTTGGTTAAAATCTTTGCGTGATTGATCACAAAGTAAATGCCAGGCTTTGAGTGCCTCTGAGTCGCCATTTTGTAGTTTTAAAACTTCTTGCCGAGAGGCATCTTGGAATTCAACATCGTTGTCAAAACGTTGTTTTGCTTGACGGTAGAAGTTCACGAGATCACCTAAGTCGATCGCATTTGCTGTGGTCAGTGCAGAGGGGGCCACTCGTTTTAAATGAGATATCAGCATGCCAAATTGAGTACCCCAGTCACCTACATGGTTGAGACGCAAAACTGAATAACCTCGAAATTCCAGGATTCGTGCAATTGAATCACCAATGATCGTGGATCGTAGGTGTCCGACGTGCATTTCTTTTGCAATATTTGGACTTGAAAAATCAACAACGATCGGCTTGTCTTTTCCCTGAGAAGTTAATGGCACACCAAGGCGTTCATCTTTGAGTTGCTTTTTGATTTCTGTTTCCAGACATTCATTCTTTAAAGATAAATTTATAAATCCAGGTCCTGCAATTTCAGGCGAGTTGCATAAACTTAAAAATGCTTCATCTGTTTTTAATTGCTCTACAATTGCTAAGGCGATGTGGCGAGGTGACTGCTTTAGTTGCTTTGCTAATTGCAAGGCACCATTAACTTGAAAATCACCAAACTCTGGCTTACTGGCTGGAGCTAATTGAGGGTTTAGAGCTTTGCCATTTGCCAGGGCTGTGGTAGTTGCTTCAGGAAAGGCTCTTTCTAGAGCATTTTGTACTTGAACACCTATTGCATTGGATAGTTTGAGCATGAGGGTTATTGACTACTTTTGGGATAGAAGAATGTTGAGCATGATGCTTGGCGAGAATCGTTTCATTCTCAGCTTGTTGTAAAACGCATGCTGATATCGACCCAATAACTCCGGGTCATGGGTGCACTTGTTGAGATTAAATCAATGCCTGTTGCCGCATAAGCTTTTAAGTTTTTTGGATTTATGCCAGATGCTTCTAAGACAATTTGATCAGAACCTGTTTCTTTGGTTCTTGTTGAAGCTAAATCTCGCCATTTAGGAATATGACTAATCAGTATTTCAGGAATTATTTCATCAAGCAAAATTCCATCTGCACCTGCTCTTATGGCTTCTTCTACTTGCTTTGGAGTTTCAGTCTCAACAATTATTTTTGAAGGCCATGGAGATTCAGCCTTAATAGATTCGAGTGCTTTTGATATTCCTCCAGCCCATGCAATGTGATTCTCTTTAAGCATTGCCGCATCATCAAGCCCTAGTCGATGATTAAGGCCACCACCACATCTGAAGGCATATTTCTCAAGAACACGCAATCCAGGAGTTGTTTTACGGGTATCCACAAGTCGAACAGATGTATCTTCTAGTTCTTTTACTAAAGCTGCTGTGCAAGTTGCTATCCCTGAAAGACGCATGACCAAGTTTAAGGCAGTTCTTTCTGCTGCAGCAAGGGCTGCAGCAGGACCTTCTACTTGTAATAGCTTCTGACCTGCTTTAAAAGCATTTCCATCTTTTATAAGTAATTGCACCTGAACAGAATTATTTAGTCTTTGGAAAATACATTTAGCTAAATCACCTCCACAAAAAACACCGTCTTGTTTCGCCGTCCAGTTTGCCGAACCTTTGGCGTTAATTAGTGCAATACTGGTGAGATCTCCACGACCTAAGTCTTCAGCTAGCCAGCAGTCCAAAAGATGATTGAGGCTAGGAGAATTTAAATCCATTATCAATCTCGATTCGTGAGCTTTTGCATAACAGGTTATTAATGATCCGTTTGGTTAACCATCAAATAACATCTTATTTCCCAATACAGAAGCGTGAGAAAATCCTATCCAGCATCGCTTCTGTGATTTCGTCACCAGTGATTTCGCCCAGACTGTGGATTGCTTCTCTTAGATCAATGGTCCAAAAGTCCCAAGGCAATTTCTGTTTCGCAACTGTTTTTGTTTTTTCTAATGCTATTGCAGCTTTAGATGCAAGGTCACGTTGTCTTTCGTTTAAGGCAATTTGAATGCCTTGAGTTTCATGGGCACCACATGTTGTTAACAATGCATTGATGAAAGCTTCCTCACCCTCACCCGTGAGAGCACTGAAAGTTAAGCATGCTTCTATTGCTGTTGATTTATTATTCTGCTCATTTAAGTCGGTGTTGATTGGGAGATCAGCTTTGTTGCCTATTAATAGGTGGTTTGTCTCGTTGGGGATCTGGTCTAAAAGAACTTGATCATTGTTAGTCCATCCTAGATTTAAATCAAAAACTAAAACGACAACATCCGCACTTTCGAGGGCCTCTCGGCTTTTGGCTATACCAAGTTTTTCTATCTCGTCTTTTGTTGTACGAATGCCGGCTGTATCTACAAGTGTTACAGGGATGCCTTTCAATATAATTTCGCTTTCCAGTAAATCTCTCGTAGTTCCTGGGATGTCCGTGACAATTGCTCGCTCGCGCTTGCTCAATCGATTTAATAAAGAACTTTTGCCTACATTTGGACATCCAATGATGGCGATTCTTAGTCCTTGGTGAAGAAAGGCGCTTCGATTGGCATCTTCTATGAGTGTTTGGAGCTCTTTTTGCACAATCAGTAGTTCATCTAAGACCTTTGTTGAGTCAAGAGGAGGTAATTCATCTTCAAAGTCAACTCTTGCTTCTAATTCGCTTAGTTGATCTAAGAGAACTTCTCTTAATGAAGTTATTCTTTTTTGGATGCCGCCATCTATGCTTGCCATTGCTAATTGAGCAGCTTTACGACTACGAGCTCCTACTAATTCACTGATGCCTTCTGCTTGAGTTAGATCTAGTCGACCATTAAGAACAGCACGCTGAGAAAATTCACCGGGCAATGCTCTCCTGACTTGGGGGTGAGATAAGACTCTTTCTAGTACTCGTTGGACAGCGATTAAACCTCCATGGCAGTGGATTTCTACGACGTCTTCTCCAGTGAAACTGCGTGGTCCTTGCATAGTCAAAACCAGCACTTCATCGATGCGTTCACTTCTCTTCTCATCCATTACATAACCGTATTGAATCGTATGGCTGCGCCAATTTTCTTCCCCTTGTATATATACGATGCTTTGCCCAATGGTTAAGGCTTGTGAGCCTGATATCCGAACCACAGAGATACCGCCTTGGCCTACTGCTATTGCCGTGGCTATAGCTGCGATTGTTTCTTCGTCATGGAGTTCCATAGTGATTCACAAATAATGCGTTTCCCTTCCTTACGATGACTTCAAGTCTGTAACTTCAAAGCGACACATATCCTGCCATGGTTCAAAAGTCGTGGAATCTGATTTATAGATTACGGCAGTTACTGCGTTGGCTTTGGTTAAAGGAAGGTGCACCAGGTTATAAGTCGAGGGGACTGGCTATTGGAGTGTTTTGTGGATGTTTCCCATTATTCGGATTGCAAACAGTTTTAGGCCTTGCTTTGGCAAGTTTTTTCCGAGGGAATCGTTTTCTAGCTATTAGTGGGACTTGGATTAGTAATCCTTTTACATACCTACCTCTTTATGTACTGAATTACAAGGTGGGGTCTGCAATATTGGTTCATAGTAGGAATTTGCCTGATTTAGAACTATTAAATTGGCAAACACTGTGGGCTCAGGGATGGCTTGTAAGCAGTCGTTTGTTCTTAGGTTCTTTTGTGGTAGGTCTGTTGGGAGGGCTATTGACGGGAATCTTGGCTTACTTCTGTTTTAAATCTCGTTCTTAGAGAAAACTTTTGAGGGTAGATTAAAAACTGTTTGCTAGTGATTTTCGATCTTTGATCAAACTCTTCTGCTTTCATTATTGGACACTGCGTCTAGCCAGACTTGAAGGGGGCTTCCAGTTGTTACTGTGTTCAATTGAACTCCAAAAATTTTCTATGATTGAACGAATAGGCGTTTGAGGCAGATTCCAATGTTCCAAACGATTAGGTATAGCTTGTACCTCCCCTGTGTCCGCGGCTTTTGCTATGTGCTGGTAAGCCCACCAGCTATCTCTCCAAGCTAACCATGTTGTGCGTGGAGGCAATTGATCATGGAATAGTTTGGGTGTAAGGGCGTCAGCATCTACAGGTAGACCATGTAGAACTATATGTTTAGTGAGGCCTTCAAAAAACGATCCATAATTAATGGGCCAAGTTGCCAACAATTCCAGGGTTGCTTGAAGTAGATCACTATTGCTAACCTTGCTTTTTTTGAGAAGCCCTGACTTTTGAGGTAAGCCAAGGCGTCTAAGTAGGCAAAATTGGTAGTGAACTTTATACACATCTGCAAAAAGATCTAATTGTTCTTCCATTGGTTCACGGGGCAGGAGCATTGCAAGTGGTTCTTGCAGTAATCGAAGATTGTTATGGCAGACCATTGGCTGGCGACCGAAAGCATATAACCCGGTTTGGTCAAAATATGCTGCCGTAAAGTTAGGATCCCATAGACCCATGAAAGCAAATGGACCGTAGTCAAAGCTTTCTCCTAGTAGGGACATATTATCTGTATTGAGAACACCATGTACGAAACCTGCAGCCATCCATTCTGCTGTAAGTTTGGCAACCTTTTCTACTAGCTTTCCATAGAAGGCAAGAATTTGGGTTTTTAAAGTTTCATGAGGATCGATATCTGCAATGGGGTGAGCAATTGCAATCTCTGGATAGTAGGTAGAGATAACATGACGTAATAGCTTCCCTAGAAGTTTGGGTTGTTTTAGATAAAGTAATCTTTCACACGTCCCAAAACGTAGGTGTGTACGAGCCAGTCTAACCATGACTGAACTTCGAGTAGGGGATGGTTCATCCCCTCTCCATAACTCTTCCCCTGTTTCTACTAAGCAAAGGGTTCTGCTTGTGTTGACTCCGAGTCTATGTAGAGCTTCACTCGCAATTATCTCACGAACTCCTCCTTTAAGTGTTAGCCTCCCATCACCTCCTCTACTCCAAGGAGTTGTCCCAGAACCTTTGGTTCCTAAATCTTGTAGATCTCCATTTCGATCTCGTAATTGGCCATATAGGAAACCACGACCGTCCCCAAGAAAGGGATTGTAATTCCCAAACTGATAACCGTGGTACCTCAAGGCCAGGAGTGGGCTTCTATCTTTGAATTCACCGTAGGCCTCTTCGAAATGAACGTCTTTAATTGAGTCGGGGTTAATTCCTAATTGTTTTATCAAGTCATTATTTCGATAACATAATTTGGTAATGGGAAACTTGGCCGCTGTCACTACATCCCAGTATGAATCACCTAGGTTCTCGATCGAAGGTTCAAATGGAAGAGATAGTAAGGGATTGTTCAACGGATGAAAGTTATTTTTTTGCTTAATTGTTAGGAGAGTGAGCTCAGATGAGTGCCTGTTTTAACTTACTCCTGTACGGGCAATATCAATGACGTCTGCCATGGATTTAATTTGATTCATCGTTGTACTTAATTGGCTTGAATTTTTAACCTCTACCCTCAGATCAATGCATGCAGGCTTACCAAAAGAAGTTTGTACTCTGGCATCACTGACATTAATTCCACTATCTGAAAGGCGCAATAAGATGTCTTTCAGCATTCCGACGCGATCAATAACTTCAATGCGTAATTGAACTGGGAACCTTTCATTCTCAATAGATGGTCTTTGGCTCCATTGAACTGGTAACTTTCTCTCGCTTGGTATGGACATCACATTTGTGCAATCTTGCTTATGAATAGTGATGCCATGATTCCCTAAAGCAACAGTCCCAAGTATGGACTCGCCAGGAAGAGGACTACAGCAGCCTCCAAGGCGATACTCCAGTCCTTCTAACCCAACTATTGTGTCACCTTCAGATGAGTATGGTTTTGTTGGAGATGCATCTGACTGCTGAACAAGGTGCTTGGCGACTTCAAGATCAGTTTTTGAATCTTCAAGGTTAAGACTTTGTAGTCGTACTTCTTCTCGTAAACGATTGAGGACTTGATGCAGTGTGATCGCCCCAAAACCTATTGCTGCCATAAGGTCATCTGTACTTTGCAAGTTACAACGTTCAGCTACCTTTTTCATTGCGTTACTACTTAGTAAGGCGTCAAAACCATTGCGTCCAACTTCACGCTCTAAAAGCTCTTTGCCACGTTGAATTGTTTCATCTCGGTGACTTTTTTTATACCATTGACGTATTCGATTCCGAGCAGTTGGAGTGGCTACAAAATTTAGCCAATCAAGACTTGGGTGTGCTGTTTTGCTGGTTAGAATCTGTACAAAATCGCCATTCTTAAGAAGAGTTGATAATGTGCATAAACGGTCATTAATTCGTGTCCCGTGGCAATGGTTGCCAACTTCAGAATGAATTCTATAAGCAAAATCTACGGCAGTTGATCCTTTTCGAAGTCCGACTACATCACCTTTGGGCGTAAAAACAAATACTTCTTCATCAAAAAGATCTTCCTTAATGGAGGCAAGGTAGTCATTATGATCTTTACTAGCCCCCTCTTGTTGCCAATCTACGAGCTGGCGAAGCCAGTTAAAGCGCTCAGTATCCCCTGCAGCTGGTGAACCTCCTTCTTTGTACTTCCAGTGAGCAGCTATCCCGAACTCTGCTATGCGATGCATTTCTGCGGTTCTTATTTGAACTTCAATAGGCCTATGTCGACCAATGACAGCTGTATGTAGAGATTGATACCCATTAGGCTTTGGGAGGCCAATGTAATCTTTAAATCGTCCAGGGATTGGTCTAAAGGTTTCATGCACTACTGCTAGTGCGCGATAGCAAGCCTCAACATTTGGAACGATAATTCTCAGTGCTGCTACGTCAAAAATTTCATGAAATGCCTTCTCTTGTCTTTGCATCTTGCTCCAGATGCCATAAAGATGTTTGGGCCTTCCATTGACTTCACATTCTTCTAACCCCACTAAAGAAAGTCGTTGCTTAAGTAAGTCAACTGTTGTTTCTAAACGATTTTCTCGTTCGCTCCGTTTGGTTGCTACTTGTTGTTGAATCTCACGGAATGCTTCTGGTTCAAGGAGTTTAAAAGCAAGATCTTCAAGCTCCCATTTGAAACGGCCGATTCCTAGTCGATTAGCCAATGGTGCATATATCTCGCGAGTTTCACAAGCAATACGTTGTTGTTTATCTGATTGTAGTGAACCAAGAGTGCGCATATTGTGAAGCCTGTCTGCCAGTTTGACTAGAACAACACGAATATCGCTTGCCATCGCTAGAAACATCTTGCGTAAGTTTTCTGCTTGGGCTTCTGTGCGATTTGTGAAGTGAATTCCGCCTAATTTGGTGACTCCCTCCACTAATCCCTTTACTTCACTACCGAAAAAGTCTTCTAATTGGTCTGGTGATATATCTGTGTCTTCTACGACGTCATGAAGGAAGCCTGCGGCTATTACACTAGGACTAGCACCTATATCCCTTAGAAGATCTGCGACAGCTAGTGGGTGAACTATGTATGGTTCTCCACTGGCTCTAAATTGTCCATCATGAAGCTGAAAGGCTAAATCGAAGGCGCCTGCAAGTAAACCTTCCGCATCAGTAGGACAGCTTTTCCCGATTGCAGGGGGCCTGTGTTCTAAACAACTTTTCAACCAGCTAGGAATTTCAATGCCATACTCTTCAACACTTCTAACTGGATTGGATTTGAACTGCTCCTCAGTTGGCAGCTTCGAATTACAGGCCTTATCGGTCTGTGTTAGATCGGTCGTAGAGGTTGCGTTAAGCATCCAATTCACCGGATTAGTCCATGATATTCAGGCTTAGGACCCCGTGCTACTCCCTGTGCCCAGTTCTTTAGAACATGTTTTAGAGATGCAGAGCGTTTGCATGCGCTATTCAAGCAGCATGAATTGGATCCTTGATGGGGTGGATCTAAGCCTCGTCCCTGGGGAGCGTGTAGCACTTGTGGGCCCTTCTGGTTGTGGTAAGAGCACTGTTGCAAGAGTTGCTCTGCAATTGTTGCGTCCAGGGAGTTTCTGTAATGGGAAGTTATTGCTTGCTGGGATTGACCCAAGGCAATTAAGCCAGGCTGAATTGAGAAAGTTGAGAGGGGAAGCTGTTGGTCTTGTTTTTCAGGACCCTATGACTCGTTTAAACCCGCTAATGACGATTGGTGACCATCTTTTGGACACGATTAAGGCTCATAGATCAGACAAAGGTTCTGTTTGGATTAAGCAAAAAGCTGTGGCATTGCTTGAGCAAGTCGAAATAAGTCCTTCTCGCTTTCAAGCTTATCCTCATGAATTCAGTGGTGGGATGCGTCAACGCTTGGCTATTGCTTTGGCTATTGCTTTAGACCCTCCACTCGTCATCGCTGATGAACCAACAACAAGCCTGGATGTGGCTATTGCGGATCAAGTGATGGATGTATTGAGCAATCTTTGTGACGACATTGGCAGCTCCCTTTTGCTCATTAGTCATGACTTGGCTTTGGCAACAAAATGGTGTGAGCGAATAGCCATCATGGAGACAGGAAGAATTGTTGAGAATAATTTGAGTCGTAATTTTTTATTGAGTCCCCAATCGCATATCGGTAAGTGTCTTGTGAGTGCTGCAAGAGCAAGGGAGGAAGGGCAGTACCCTTCCAATACTCTTCCTGAGAAGATTTTGGATGTTAATCAATTGCGCTGTTGGCATGCATTAAGTGGTCTCCCTTGGCAGTGGAACTGGCTGAAGGCTGTTAATGAAGTGAGCTTTTGTCTTCATGCAGGCGAAACTCTTGGCGTTGTTGGTCCTTCAGGATGTGGAAAAAGCACTTTATGCAGGGCTTTGATGGGTTTAATCCCGATCAGAGGTGGTGAGGTGAAGTTACAAGGGCAAAGTATTCTCCATTTGAAAGGTGAATTTTTAAAGAGGGCACGTCGATCATTGCAAATGGTTTTCCAAGACCCTTTTGCGTCATTAAATCCCAAGATGACAGTCTCCGAAGCTATTACTGATCCTTTGTTGATTCATCATTTGGTTGACCGTGTTGCAGCTCGTGAAAGAGCAAGAGAGCTTCTTGACCAAGTTGGCTTGACTCCTCCTGAGTCTTTTCAGAACCGTTACCCATATGAGCTTTCAGGAGGACAACAGCAACGAGTCGCAATCGCGCGAGCTCTTTCTTTAAAACCTAAAGTTCTCATTTGCGATGAGAGCGTCAGCATGCTTGATGCGGATATTCAGAAAGAGGTCTTAGATCTTTTGAGTTTGTTGCAACAACGTTTAGGCATAGCCATATTGTTCATTACTCATGATCTCTATGTAGCCACTGGTTTTTGTAATAGAGTAATAGTGCTAGATCAAGGGCGAATTGTTGAGGAAGGTTTTGGGAAGACCTTGTTGGAATCTCCTAAGTCACCTATTACAAAAAAACTTGTTGAAATATGTCCAACAATTCGATCAGTCACTTGAGCCTTTCCTTCTTCTACGTAAAACATTGAGGGTATTGTCAAATGCTTCTGGTAAAGGGGCCTCAAATTCCATACGATCATTAGTAATGGGATGGTCCAATCCAAGCTTTACGGCATGAAGCAATTGCCCAGATAGATTAATTGGTAGTTTGCGACAACGACTGTAGGTAGGGTCTCCGACAATGGGGTGACCTATGTGTGCACAGTGAACACGGATTTGATGAGTACGGCCTGTATCCAATTTGAATCTCACTAGCGAGTAGTCGTCTAGCCTTTCAATTAGTTGCCAATGAGTACATGCATGGCGACCTGTCTCATTATTTACAACAGCGTATTTTTTTCTATCAACTGGGTGTCTACCTATAGCACCTATGATGGTTCCTGCTGTGCCATCAGGTAGTCCGTGAACTACTGCTAGATAATTGCGAGATGCGACCCTTTTTTGTATTTGTAGCTGAAGCTTTACTAGCGCCGTTTGGCTTTTGGCAATGACTATGCAACCAGTGGTGTCTTTGTCTAAGCGATGTACTATTCCTGGGCGAAGCTTCCCGCTAATGCCAGGTAAGTCAGGGCAATGATGTAAAAGGCCATTGACCAATGTCCCATCTTTATTCCCTGGTGCAGGATGTACTGCAATACCTGCAGACTTATTGATAACTATCAAATGCTCATCTTCAAAAAGCACATCTAATTTCATTCGTTGAGGTTTTAGATAAGGCAATGGCTCAGGAGGAGGTAGCCATAATTGAATCTCATCGCCTTCTCGGAGGGGTGTTTTTGCTTGCCCCTGAACTCCATTAACACGAACAAAGCCATTATTGATGAACTTTTGAATTCTTGACCGGCTTTGTTCTGATCGTTGGCTTGCAAGCCAACGATCAAGACGCATAGGTAATGGTTTGGGGTAAAACAAGGTCAATAGCTCCCCCTTGCCTTCTCCAAAGGATTGTGGAAGTTCTTCAGTCATTGTGGAAGCTCAAGCGATATCAGCCCTAAAACTGTTTTTCTAAAGTCGTCTAATAGTCTTTGGGCCATTCGCCTTGTGTCCCCAGAGGTATGTCTCTTTGAGGCCTGTTCCAACCATTGATTGGCATCACAAGATTGATGAAAAGGGAGTCCATACCTTTGCTCAAGTATTCCTAGCGGTACGCCAGCTTCTTTATGCTTTGCTAATTGGTTAAGCATCTCTAAGAAATGAATTGCTGCTGATTCAATGTCATATGAGGCTTGGCCAATGTCATCACATAGAGCAAGCTTTAAAGCAGCCTTTTGATTATCAAAACGCGGGGGTAAAACTCCTGGAGAATCAAGCAAATCAAGATCCTGGCCTAGACGAACCCATTGAAGAGATCGAGTGACACCCGGCTTTCGTGAACTGATGACAACCTTCTTCCGCACTAGTCGGTTGATTAAGGCTGATTTCCCTACATTTGGGAAACCTAATGTGAGGGCTCGAACCGGTCTGGTTCTCATGCCACGGGCGAGTCTTCGAGCATTGAGTTTTGACCCGGCTTTGATGGCTTCTTGCTGTAATTGCTTCACTCCAGTTCCATCTTGTGAATTACACCACACAGGAACAAGTTCTTTTTTGCGGAACCATTTATCCCAAGCTTGAAGTGCTGGAGCAGATATCATGTCACGTCGATTTATTACTAATAAATGTTGTTTGCCTTTTGTCCATCGCTCCAAGTGTGGATGAGAGGTTGAAATTGGTATTCGCGCATCTCGAACTTCAATGACCAGGTCTACTTTCTCAAGATTTCTATATAGTTGTTTCTCTGCTTTCGCAATGTGGCCTGGATACCACTGAATTGGTTTGGTGTTCACGGCACTACAAGCACTGGACAAGGTGCAAGTTGAATGACACGAGCAGCGGTACTTTGATTATCTGATTCCAAATTGATACCTCTTGTTCCCATAACTATTAAATCCACATTTAATTCATCAGCTATATCACAAATAACAAAAGCTGGCTTCCCTTTTCTCTCAAGTACCTCACAACTAATGCCTGCTTGTTCCATTTGCTCTTGTGCGCGATTCAGTAGAGAAGATACAGACTCAGCATCATGCATTTCTGGCCTTTCAGGTTGAACAACAGACAGCATGATTATGTGACTCTGGTGATTTTTTGCCAATTCAATAGCTTTACTGGCTGTTTCAAATGCTTCCCGACTCTGGTCTATTGGGAAAAGTACAGTTTTAAACATTTGGTTTCTTTAACCTACGCAGGTTCAATTTTGTCCTAGCCAAGGCCAGTCGGTTTGTCTGCCCTCAACACAAGCCAAAAATGCTGTTAAAGGGTTAATCTCACCGCGGTTTCTAATTTCACGGCATATCATCATGGCTAAGCGTTCCCTGTCGAGTCTCAGCACAGAGGACCTATCTGGCAAACGTGTACTGGTTCGTGTTGATTTCAACGTGCCGTTGAATAAAGAAGGGTCTATTACTGATGACACACGTATTCGTGCGGCGCTTCCCACGATTAATGATCTTGTTGGGAAGGGTGCTCGTGTGATTCTGGCTGCTCATTTTGGCAGGCCCAAGGGTCAGGTTAATGATGGTATGCGACTTACTCCTGTAGCTAAAAGGCTGAGTGACTTGCTTGGAAAAACTGTTGAGAAGTCGGACAGCTGTGTTGGGTCTGACGCAGAGGCAAAGGTTCAAGCCATGAACAATGGGGACATTGTTCTTTTAGAGAATGTTCGTTTCTTTTCAGATGAAGAAAATAATGATGCTGAATTTGCAAAAAAACTTGCTTCACTTGCCGAGGTTTATGTCAATGATGCTTTTGGGGCTGCTCATCGTGCACATGCTTCTACTGAAGGGGTGACGAAGTTTTTAAGTCCAAGTGTCGCAGGTTATTTGATGGAGAAAGAACTTCAATATCTTCAGGGTGCGATAGATGAACCTAAGCGTCCTCTTGCCGCAATTGTTGGTGGTTCAAAGGTGAGTAGCAAAATAGGGGTTCTTGAATCTCTTATCGATAAATGTGACAAGGTTCTTATTGGCGGAGGAATGATTTTTACTTTCTACAAAGCTCGCGGACTGTCAGTTGGGAAAAGCTTGGTAGAAGAAGACAAATTGGATCTCGCAAAAGCTTTGGAGGAGAAAGCCAAGTTAAAAGGTGTGCAATTGCTTTTGCCAACAGATGTAGTTCTTGCTGATGATTTTGCGCCAGATGCAAATAGTCAAGTTGCCTCAATTGATTCGATTCCTGCAGGTTGGATGGGTTTAGATATAGGTCCTGCTTCCGTCAAAGTTTTTCAAGAGTCTTTAGCTGATTGCGGAACTGTTATTTGGAATGGCCCTATGGGAGTATTTGAGTTTGACAGGTTTGCAAATGGAACCAACTCAATAGCTCAGACTTTGGCTTCATTAAGTTCTAAAGGTTGCTGCACAATTATTGGTGGAGGTGACTCTGTCGCGGCAGTTGAGAAAGCTGGTCTCGCTGAAAAGATGGCCCATATCTCTACTGGAGGTGGGGCCAGTTTGGAACTATTAGAAGGCAAAGTGCTGCCAGGTGTAGCTGCACTTGATGAAGTAGCTTGATGGCAATTGGAAGTCAATTAAAAAAATCTAAAGAAGACTTTTAATCAATATCTAAAGTTCAACTTCTTCTGAATTTGAGACTACTCTGACCATTTTCGTTATAGAAATAAGGCCATTAGGGTGTGCAACGACAGCAGCCCATTTTTGAATTCCTTTTTTTAACGGGGCCTTTACAGATTTGAACAAACCCCCACCTCCTAAAGGTATTAGTTCAATATTAGGAGATTTTTGATTGAGAATTTGTTGGTCACTTATGGGGATTAATCCTCCAGCTACTAGTGCATTTCCCAGAGGCTTATTTAATATGACATCGAAATCATAAACTTCACCGGTCAATACTGTATCTGGAATATTTAGGCTAATTGATAAAGGTTTTTCTCCAAGTTGGATTACTGTTTCTTCATTGATGAGATCTTGCCTGATGATTTTTTCTGATGCAATAGTAAGGCCTACTATTTGTTTGGACTTCAGGGTATATCGTTCACCGTTTAAGTCTTTTATGCCTGTGATCTGAATTTTCAAACAAGTACGCCCGTCTTTTAAAGTATTGCATTCTTTGATACTCCATTGCGCATTAGGGAAAGCATTTACAAAGCTTTTATATCGATTAATTAGGCTTGTTTCATCCTCACTAGCAAGAAAGTTTTTTAGATAGTTAATTTCTTTTTTGTTAAGTGCATATTCCAGTCCTCTGGTTAGTGACTTTGTCCTAAAGTCATTTGCATTGACTTGTTCTTGTGGTGTCACTGAGAGCAATAGCATCGATGCCAAAGCAACTCTTGCTAAATAGTGCAATTTAGTCCTCAAGCTAATCCAGATAACTTAAGCGTGAAAGATGCGCTGTGCTTTTTTGTATGACTAGGATCCTAATCGCAGCTAGTGGAACTGGAGGGCATCTTTTCCCTGCACTTGCTGTCGCTGAGGCATTATCTAAATCTTGGGAAGTTAGCTGGCTAGGAGTGCCAAACAGATTAGAAACAGAACTTGTGCCGAAGAATTTTGAATTAATCACTGTGAGAGCAGGTGGACTTAATGGGCATGGGATTAGAAAGTTTTTTCAGCTTTGTCAACTGCTTGCAGCAGCCTTCAAAGTTTTTAATTTGCATCGATCTAAACGAATAGATGTTGTTTTTACTACTGGTGGCTATATCGCTGCTCCTGCAATTTTAGGAGCTATTTGCTGTGGAATCCCTGTGATCTTGCATGAGTCAAATGCTTTCCCTGGCAAGGTGTCACGTTTGATGGGCAGATTTTGTAATGTCGTTGCTTTGGGCTTGCCATCAGCCAGTAAATATCTTGCGGGATGTAAGACCATAAATACTGGGACACCAATTAGATCATCATTTTTTGCTCCACAGGCATTGCCAGCTTGGGTCCCTGTTGGTAAAGGCCCTTTAATAGTTGTCATGGGTGGTAGTCAAGGAGCATTGGGCCTTAATTTGATGGTCCGTGCGGTCACTCCCTTTTTGTTGAGAGAAGGGTGTCGTGTGGTTCATTTGACAGGTCACAATGACTCAGACCTTGAAGGAGAGATAAAGCATCAAAACTTTGTTGCTAAATCTTTCTCGAATCAAATACCTGCTTTGCTTCAGCATGCTGATTTGGCAATAAGTAGAGCTGGAGCTGGCTCATTAAGTGAGATGGCTGTTTGCGGAACACCAGCAATTTTGGTGCCATATCCTTTAGCAACTGATCAACATCAAAACTTCAATGCAGTTTTTGCTGCTCAGCTTGGTGCGGCTGTAATTGTTCATCAACATCAACCAGAAGATGATGTTTTGAGAGAAACGCTGGGCCGGTTGTTAAGAGGTCGGTTGGATAAAAGCGGTACTAATTCTGACCCATTAATAAAAATGAAATTAGCAATGCTTAGTTTTGCAGAAAAAGAGTCTGAAGAGACTTTAGTCAAAATTTTGCATGAATTCATTTGAGAATAGTTTTTATGGCGGACAGTATTCGCAAATTATTTTTTTTGGTTTGAAGGCTAATGCGCAACCAGTTCTCTCCTAAGTTGTGAAAAGATCTACAATCTCTAACTAAAATATTTCTTTTATTTAGATCACTTTGGAGATTTAATAGTGATTCTTTGCCTTCAATTAAGTAGAAGTTAGTGGATGAAGGATATGCTTTGATTCCGGAAATCATCTCTAATTTGTTATACATCCAAGGTCCTTCTTTCTGAAGCCATTTGTGAATTTTACTTGTCCATTGCTTTGATAAGTCTTTATCTCTCATCAAGGCTATCCCGGCAGCGCTTGCTAGGCCATTAAGTGGCCATGGATCTCGCCAACTTTGCCACTGTTGCAATCTTTTGGCTGAACTAATCGCATACCCCAATCTTAAGCCAGCTATCGCAAATAACTTTGTTAAACTCCTAATAACAATTAGATTTTCATTATCCTTTGCTAAAGGAATAAGTGATTGACTTTCACCATGGGGAACTAATGAAAGAAAGGCTTCATCGCATATAACTAGATCACAAATCGTCAGTAAGCGTTCAATAGATGCCCTGCTCCATAATTGTCCTGTTGGATTATGCGGATTCGTTATCCATATAACGTTGGTGCTTGGGGAAAATGGAATATCTTGTGGGCTCAAGCAGGACCAATTAAGGGGAAGATTCACATAAATATATTTACCTTCCCAGCAATTCAAAGCTCTTTCGTAGTCATGAAAGCCTGGAGCAACTAATGTGCTAACTCCTTTTTCTATGGCATTACGAGCTGACCATGTTATAAGTTCCGCTGCTCCATTTCCAGGAAGAACCATTGATGGTTCTATCCCATGAAAAGCTGCTATTGCATTGCGTAGATTTTGATAATTGCAATCTGGGTAATTTCTCAGTGAATTATTTAGGAGTGCTTGAAAAAGGTATCTACGCAGCCTTTTTGGAGGCGGGAAGGGTACTAAGGAGGCACTAGCATCTAGCAGTTGGCTCTGTTTTACTCCTAATCGTCGAGCTTCTTCAGTGATGTTTCCACCATGAATTGGGATGTTTGAGTTCACTTTTGGCTCAATAACAATAATTCCCTCAACTTATTGTTTGTAATGTAGACATATTTTTGGAATGTTTACTAAAAATATCCACTTTCAATATTTTTTTAGAATACAATTTCATTTATTTAAACTAGATATAGCGAAGACTTTTTTTGATAAGCCTCATTTTTTTTAACATTGATTCGGATCAAGCCATGGTGCATCACTCCCGATTGCTTCAGAGATGTTTTGAAATCCATGTCGGTCCAATTGTGATAGAACACCTTCAAGGATGTTTGGCACTAAATCTGGGCCTTTGAAAATCCAACCTGTGTATACCTGGACAAGAGATGCGCCAGCACTAATTCGTTCCCAAGCTGCTTTTGGAGAATCAATCCCTCCCACTCCGATCAGGGGTAATTCTGGTCCGGCTGCATGCCTTAATCTCTTTATGACTTCCAGTCCTCTTTGTCGCAGTGGTGCCCCACTAATACCTCCTGCTTCTTGACTTAAAGTAAGTCCTGTTTGAGAAAGAATTCGCTGTTCAAGTCCTAGTCGATCAAGACTTGTGTTTATAGCAATTACCCCAGCCAGTTTTTCCTCTTTGGCAAGTTTGGCTAAACAATCTATATCTTTATCTTTTAAATCTGGAGCAATCTTCACTAGTAAAGGTGGACAACCTTGCAAGCTTTTAAGCCGTTTCACTATTCTTTGCAAATGTTCCGAACCTTGTAGTTCTCTGAGACCAGGTGTATTAGGTGAGCTTACGTTTATTACGGCATAATCTGCTAGTGGAGAAAGGATTTTAAGTGATGAGGCATAATCTTCAGCTGCTTCAGCAAGAGAAGTGACTTTTGATTTTCCTAGGTTGATGCCTATTGCTGCAGTCCGCTTGCCTGGTCTCAGAAGCTTTTGCTTTTCAATTATTTCCTTCATTTTTTTTGCCCCATTATTGTTAAAGCCCATTCGATTTAAAGCGGCTTTTTCTTTTGATAGACGAAAGAGTCTTGGGCGGGGGTTACCTGTTTGAGCGTGCCAAGTAACTGTTCCTAACTCTGCAAACCCAAAACCAAAGTCATGCCAAATTCCTGCAGCAACTGCGTTTTTGTCTAGTCCTGCGGCTAGCCCAATAGGGTTTTGAAATTTACAACCAAACAGTCTTTGCTCTAGTCGTGAATCATGAAGTTGAAGATCTAGTGCTAACTTTTTGAGTCCCCATTTAAATCCAGGTAACTCTCTATATATTGATGCTTGACCTAAGATAGCTAGTGCAAATTGAGTTAAAGTTTCAGCGTCAATCCCTTCATCTTTGGAAAGTATAGGCTCAAAGAAATGCCTATAAATTCTTCCAGTTGATAAAAATTTTGAATTAAATCTTTTATTCACTCTTGTTCTCCTCAGTACAACTTTTCTTTTGATGTTGGGTCTTTAATTTCCATTGGGAGTCTCCAATTGGCTCTATGAACCAGTCACGCCATTTCCAAGTGCCTTCTTTTTTATTTAGCTCATTAGCTGGGGTTTCTAAAAGCTCAGAAAGTTCATTTGTATTCAGACTATAACCTTTATGGGCTATATGATTTATCATGTCAAGTCTTGAGATTAACTTTTCAAGTTCACCTTGTATTGGCTTATTAATGTTGACTGAACTATTTAATGTGACTTTATTTTTCCCCTTGCTCGAATTGGATGCTTCTTGAGAGTCAAGTTTCATGCCTCTACTCTTGGAGTGGCTAACAGCAATTGCATCTACCCTTTCATTGTCTTTATTCCCACTGTGCCCTTTAACGAATTCAAGCGGTACATTTTGCAATCGACTTCGATCTAATGCTTGCCATAAGTCTTGATTAAGAACTGGCTTCCCAGATGAAGTACGCCATCCATTCTTCTTCCAACCTTTTATCCAATTGTTCAGACCATTAATAAGATATTTACTGTCTGTTTTGATAGTTAGTTCTGGATGTAGAGGGAGGTTTTGTAAGTGTTTAAAAACTTCCAGCATTGCTCTTAACTCCATTCGATTATTCGTTGTTGCAGGTTCATACCCTCCAAATTCTGTTACAGACCCGTCTTCAAAACGTATTAGGACGCCCCAGCCGCCTGGTCCAGGATTGCCACTACATGCTCCATCAGTTGAAGCGCTGATTACTTGGCCGTGTTGAGCTGTCATTTCATTGATTGGTTTAGGCAATGGCTTGTTTGATTTAAAGTCAGTCTTTACATCCAGCGCTTTCCTCCCAAAAGTCACTGCCTGATAGTAGCTAGGATAAGCTTTGACTCTAATTAAGTATCTCCATCTTCCTAGCGTAGGTGATTAAGTAAGACTTTCTGGCAGTGAAGTACTTGGATGAATTAGATATAATTAGATTTTAAGTTGTATTGTTTATTGCATAATCCTTGGCATTAGAAAAGGTAAGAATATGTTTTCATTTAAAGTAGAATTTTTTTAATGCGATTTACTCTTAAATAATTGACGAGAAATTAATAATATTAAAAGCCGGTCTATTAATAGACCGGCTTTTAATATTATTCAAAGAACCTGAAATTTTGTTGCTGTCTAATGGCAACAACTATTTCAGACTGACTTTCCCGCCTGCTTCTTCTATTGCCTTTTTCAAGTTTTCTGCATCGTCTTTGCTAACTCCTTCTTTGATGGTCTTTGGAGCTGCTTCAACCATTGCTTTTGCATCTCCAAGGCCAAGTCCTGTTGCTTCTCGAACGGCTTTAAGAACTTTTATCTTGGCTGATGCTTCAAAGCTTTCGAGAACAACATCAAATTCGGTTTTCTCTTCAGCTGCTTCTGTTGCACCGCCACCTGCGGCAGCTCCAGGTGCGGCCATTACAACGCCAGCAGAAGCTGCCGCTGAAACGCCAAAAGCATCTTCGATTTGTTTGACTAGCTCAGAAGCCTCAAGCAGCGAGAGTGTTTTGAGAGAGTCGAGAATTTCGTCGGTTTTTGCGGACATGAGTTGAATTCAGCAACGAATTAGGGAGAAAAGTAGAGTCGAAAGAAAATATTCAGCTTTCGCCGTTATCGGCGTGCTGTTTGAGTGACCTTGCAAGGCCAGTAGGAACCTCGTTAATTCCAACTGCGACTTTGGTGGCTAGGGCATTTAGTGCACCCGCAATCTGAGCCATAAGAACTTCCTTAGTTGGAAGATTTGCAATGGCTTTGATTTCATCATGAGATAGGAGCTTGCCTTCGAAAAGACCTCCTTTAGTCTCAGATTTCTTGGTGTCCTTCTGAAAGGCTTGAACAGCCTTAACAGCCCCGCCAATGTCGCCTTTGACAAGAACGAATGCATTCGTACCTGTTAGTAAGGACTCGAGACTGGACCAAGCATTATTTCCATCAATTGCCTGACGCATCAAGGTATTTTTGGTTACCTTGCATACTCCATTATTGGCCTGCAGACGTGTCCGCAGATCAGACATCTCTTTGATAGATAAGCCCTGATAGTCCAGGACTAATGCCATTTCCGCCTCGTCTAGAAGTCCTTTTAGTTCTTCGACGATCTGTTTTTTGCTCTCCAGCGTGCGGCCCATAGTAATTGGATCGAATCGGGGGAAGAAGCTGGACACGCGACCGATAAGATCTCATTACTGAGTCGAGGTCGCCTTGGATTCAATCCATTTGGAAAAATCTTTGAGCATGCCTCGGCAGGAATATTACAAAGATTTGAATTTAATCAAATCTTTAAACCTGCTGTCTTTGGCCGGGCGCCTGCCCGTTGGCTTTCGCCAGCAACCAACGATACATCAAAGAGGTCAGGTTTCTTCTTGAATTTCCTGTAATGCAGTGAAATCAACCTCTACAGATGGCCCCATTGTTGAGGTCAAATATAGACTTTTCCAGTATCTTCCTTTGGCGCCACTAGGTTTGTTCCGGTCAATAGCTTCCTGCAGTGTTTTTAGGTTTTCCAGTAGTGCCTCTGCGGAAAAACTTGCCTTGCCAAAACGTACATGAACTATTCCAGCCCGGTCAGCTCTGAATTCTAGTTTTCCAGCTTTGAATTCTTTGATTGCAGTTCCTAAGTCAGTAGTTACTGTGCCTGCCTTTGGATTAGGCATAAGGCCTCGTGGACCTAGTACTCGGCCCAGTTTGGCGACTTTAGGCATCATGTCAGGGGTGGCTATTAAGAGGTCGAAATTCATCTCCCCCTTATTGATGGCCTCGACTAAATCATCATCCCCAGCTAATTCAGCTCCAGCAGCCTTTGCTTCTGCAACTTTCTCTCCACGAGTTATTACAGCTATGCGTATCGTCTGTCCACTGCCTTGAGGTAAGGCAACGGTGGTTCGAAGTTGTTGGTCCGTGTATTTTGGATCAATACCTAAACGCACATGAGCTTCGATTGTTTCATCGAACTTTGCGGTTGCGGTTTCTTTGACAAGCTTTATTGCTTCAAGAGGTTCGTATGTCCGATCCTCTACTTTTGCGAGGAGGCCTGCCATACGTTTTGATTCTTTTGGCATAGTTTTTTGGGGTCCAAACGACAAAGATGTCTTCCCCTGTAATGGTTGGAAAGTGTGGTGTGAATTTGATCTGCAATGAGGGTTTAGTCCCCTATAGAAACACCCATATTCCTGGCAGTCCCTTCGATGACTCGCATTGCAGATTCAATGCTGGAACAATTCAGATCAGGAAGTTTTGTCTTCGCGATCTCCTCAAGTTGTGCACGACTAATAGTACCTGCTTGCCCTTTGGCTGAATCACCTGAGCCTTTGTCGATCCCAGCAGCTTTAGTAATAAGTACAGATGCAGGAGGTGTCTTTGTGATGAAGGTAAAACTTCTATCTTCAAAGACCGAAATTTCAACAGGGATTACGAATCCTGCTTTGTCTTGGGTCCTCGCATTGTATTCCTTGCAGAACGCCATGATATTTACCCCGTGTTGACCTAGGGCAGGACCAACAGGTGGGGCAGGGTTCGCTTTGCCGGCCTGAAGGGCCAACTTGATCATAGCTACAACTTTCTTGGCCATCGGCGGGTGGAATTGGGAGACTGTGGATTGCCTGAATTAACCGTGCTAATCAGGTGCGGTGAGGTTGTCAAATTACCTCTAAGGCCGCCCTCCACATGGAGGCGGCCACCGCTGATTTAATTTTGTTTGTTGATTTGAGAAAACTCAAGTTCTACAGGCGTCTCCCTTCCGAAGATTGAAAGCAGGGCTTTTAATTTGCTGCGTTCTCCAGAAACTTCTATTACTTCACCTTGGAAGTCTTTGAACGGTCCTGAAGTAACAACTATTTGATCGCCCTCAGCTAAATCTAACTTGACAACGGTCTTTTTCTCAGCTGCACGTTTGAAGATCCTGTCAACCTCTTGTCGGCTTAATGGTCTGGGTTTGATGTGACCACGTGACTTGCCTGTTGCTCTACGATCCTCAGCTCCGACAAAATTGATGACATTGGGGGTGCTTCGGACAGCCATCATGGTGTCTTCATCAAGAACCATTCGTACTAGTACATATCCAGGAAAAACTTTTTCTTCAGTTGCTTGCCGGCTTCCGTCTTTTTTTAGCTTTACAGCTGGTGTTTGTGGAATTTCTATTTCTAGAATTCTGTTACTTACTCCCAGTGTGACTGCGCGTTGCTCAAGAGTTGCTTTTACTTTTTTTTCACAGCTCGATGCTACTTGTACTGCATACCATCTCGCGATGGATGTTTTGGCGATTGAAGATGTCGCTGTAAGGGCTTTCTCCTCTCCAGAATTGGGAGTAGGTAGATCCAGCACCTCGTTTTGATCTTGGGGTGTGGGATCGAACTCAGACACTGGTTAATAAGGAAGTGAAATGTTTGTACGAAATTGTGTTGAACTTTATTAGTTCAACTGAAAATTTGTGATGCTGCCCATCCATAAAAGCGACTAACAGCAGCAATTGCGGCTGCTGAAAGTGTCACCATCAGAATTACAGCAATTGATTCACTGAACAGTTGCTGACGGCTAGGCCAGACAACTAGCTTTAACTCATCAAGAGTTGCAGCTAGAAAACCATTATTTCTTATGGGTTCTAGCCCAGAAGGTGTTTGGTTTTCTTCTGTATTCTCTTCGGGAGTGGTGCTTGTCACAAGAAAAAGCCGGGAGCTGAAGATTGTGCACTATGAAATGCACAACCTGACAAACTCACATACACTAATAGATTCTTGTTAGTTTTCTGCAAAAAATACAAGGGATTCTGACTCTTCAGTAGAAGGCCTGACTCTAATTGCACTAACCCCTACGAATTGTTCTTCTAATAGTTGAGTTGCTAGAGGGTTTTCCAATTGCCGCCTTAAGACCCGTTTTAAAGGTCTTGCTCCATATTCAGGTTCATACCCTTGCGATGCCAATTTTTCAATGGCTGATTGATCTATACGTAATTCAAGTCCTTGCTCAGCTAATAGATTGGTTAAGTCCTTTAAATACAACATGATGATTTGTTGTAGGTCTTTGACTTGTAAAGGGCGAAATCTAATTACTTCATCAATCCGATTCAAAAATTCAGGACGAAATTTTTGACTCAAAGCCTTGTCAATCTGCCTGACAAGTTCTTGTTCAAGTTCTTCCACTTTGTTTGCACCTTCTTTAGATAACTTTGCCTTGTCTAAAATTGCTCTGCTAGCCAAATTACTGGTCATAACAATCACTGTGTGACGGAAGTCCACAGTCCGACCTTGTGAATCCGTGAGTCTTCCATCATCAAGAACCTGAAGAAGCAAGTTGAAGACATCTGGATGAGCTTTTTCAATTTCGTCTAATAGCAGAACAGCATATGGGCGACTTCGTACAGCTTCAGTGAGTTGACCGCCTTCTTCATAACCCACATATCCAGGAGGGGCACCTAAAAGTCTGGCCACTGCATTTCTTTCCATGAATTCACTCATATCGAGTCGCACTAATGCTTCTTCTTCGTCGAAAAGAGACGCAGCAAGTGTTCTTGCGAGTTCTGTTTTGCCAACACCTGTAGGTCCTAAAAATAGGAATGAACCGACGGGTCTTCTTGGATCTTTCATGCCTGCTCTGGCTCTTCGGATCGCAGCTGAGACTGCTTGGACAGCCTCAACTTGACCTATGACTCGTTTACTTAGCTCGCTTTCTAGGTTTAATAGTTTTTGTCTTTCACCTGCGAGAACTCGCTGAACTGGTATTCCTGTCCATCGGGCGACAACGTCTGCAATATCCTCTGCTTCTACTTGATCTCTAAGGAGAGCATTTCCTGAAGATTGTGCGGAAGAAAGAGAATTTTGAATTCTGTTTCGACGCTGCTGCAAATGCAGCAATTGGTCATATTGAAGTCGAGCTGCTTCTTCTAAATCTCCAATTCTTTCGGCTTCAGAAATTGCACTTTTGAGAACTTCTTCTTCTTGACTTAAATTTCTAAGTTCTTCTAACTGTGAACGTTCTTCTTGCCATCGCTCTTTAAGTTCAGAGAGGCTTTTTTCAGTTGCTTTGCAAGCATCAAATAAACGAGTCTTTTCAACTTCTGGAGCTTTGTCTGACTTGCTTAATGCGACTTCCAAACTTTTTAGTCTTGACTCTGTCTCTTCAATGATTTGAGGTTTTGAACTGACCTCCATTTTAAGTTGAGCAGATGCTTCATCAATTAAGTCAATTGCTTTATCAGGTAAACATCTGTCACTTATGTAGCGATCTGCTAAACGATTTGCAGTGATTATTGCTTCATCGGTGATATTAACTTCATGATGTATTTCATATCTTTCTTTAAGACCTTGAAGAATCTCTATGCTTAATTCAAGATTTGGTTCTTTTATTAGAACTTGTTGAAAACGACGATTGAGTGCTGGGTCTTTTTCAACTGTTCTTCGGTAATTTTCAGGCGTGGTTGCACCTATACAACGAAGATCCCCTCTTGCAAGAAAGGGCTTGAGCAGATTCCCTGCATCTGCATTAGAGCGATCAGTGCTAACAACTGTATGCAATTCATCAATGAACAAAATCACACCAGAGTCTGGATCACTTACTTCGGCTAAAACAGAGCGAAATCGTTCTTCGAATTGCCCCCTGAATTTGGCCCCAGCAATTAATGCACCTAAATCAAGCGCTATAAGCCTTAAGCCTTTTAGTGAGTCAGGTACTTCGTTATTTACTATCCGTTGGGCCAATAACTCTGCAATAGCTGTTTTCCCAACACCTGGTGCGCCAATTAGTACAGGGTTGTTTTTCCCTTTGCGAGATAAAACTTTAATTACGCTTCGTATTTCTGAATTCCTTCCAATGACAGGGTCTAACTCCCCTGATTTAGCTGCAGAGGTTAGATCACGTCCATAGACCTCAACTGATTTGGGTTCTTTTTGAAGTTTGAAGGGATCTTGTTCGTTATTAGCTGCAGCGTCTTCATGGCTTGATTGCTCTTTGAGAGGAGAGGTCCTGTTATTTTTTCCTTCCGCGGATTCTCTAGATGAAAATGATTTGGCAACCTCATATTGATTGACTGATTGCAGAGAACGATTTCGAGGGGAAACGGTTGACCTTTTCACTTCGGCTTCAAGCTTTTCAATTGGCATCCCAAGTTGTTTGAATAATGGAGCGCCTACCCTTTGGTCACGACCTATTGCAATAAGAATGTGAGGAATTTCTATTAGATTTGTGCCCCATTTGTGACGTACAGAATTTGCATTTTCCAGAAGCTCTTCAAGATCTTCGCCAATAATTAGACTCTCATTACGTGACGACATTGGCTGTTCTGCGAGAAACCCCTCTAAATGATCAAGTAGTTCTGAATGGTTTATAGGAAGGGAGTCGACAAAACTTTTGTAGGAAGGATTAGTAAATAGACATTGAAGCATATGCTCTACATCTAAGTTTCCATGCCTCCATCTTCTTGCTTCATCTTGACTGGCAAGTAATAAATCCCATGATTCATCACTGAAAAGATCAGGCTCTGTGGTTAGAGTCTCTTTCCTAAAATTATTGCTTAGGGTCTCAAAAGCCATAAGAAATTAATTTGCCTCTTTTGAAGAAACTTCAATGAGCTCAATTTTGTAACCATCAGGATCTTCTATAAAGGCAATTATTGTTTTGCCATGTTTCATTGGGCCAGGTTGTCTTACAACAAGCCCTCCGTCGGAGTTGATTGATTTGCATGTTTCATAAATGTTTTCCACTCCTAATGCAATATGTCCATATCCTTCACCTAGTTGATAGTGGTCTACATCCCAATTGTGGGTCAGCTCTATTACTGAGGAATCACTTTCATTCTCGTAGCCTACAAAAGCCAATGTGAAGCGGCCGGAAGGGTAATCCTTTCTTCGCAAAAGCTTCATGCCAAGTGTTTTGGTGTAAAACCTGAGAGATTTCTCTAGGTCTCCAACTCTGATCATGGTATGAAGTATTCGCATTAATGACTATTTTTTAGAGGGACGCAATGGTTCATTTTGAGCGAGGATTGAATTTTCCACCTAGCTGAAATAGCAGGAGTGCAAAACAACCTAAAGCCAAGTTATGGGTAGACCAATAGGATTTCAATAACCTTCGATAGACAACGTGATCGATTCTTTAGACCTTGTCATAGACACCATCGTGGCTAGGGAAGTACTTGACTCTCGAGGAAACCCAACTGTGGAAGCTGAAGTAGTGCTTGAAGGAGGTGCGATTGGCCGAGCAATAGTTCCTAGTGGTGCAAGCACTGGTGCCCATGAAGCCCATGAAATGAGAGATGGAGGAGATCGATACATGGGTAAGGGCGTAACAAAGGCCGTTGCTCATATTGAAGAGCGACTAGCACCTGCTTTGTGTGGCTTGTCTTCTCTTGATCAGTCGATTATCGACTCTGCAATGATTGACCTTGATGGAAGTTCAAATAAATCTCAGCTAGGAGCGAATTCTATTCTTGCGGTTAGCCTTGCAAATGCCCGCGCAGCATCAAATGGGCTTGGTTTGCCTCTGTATAGGTATTTAGGTGGTCCGATGGCTTCCGTTTTGCCAGTTCCATTGATGAATGTGATCAATGGTGGGGCACATGCTGCTAATAACCTTGACTTTCAGGAGTTTATGCTTGTACCTCATGGAGCTTCTAGTTTCCGTGAGGCTTTGCGAATGGGCGCCGAAGTTTTTCACACGCTTAAAGGCTTGTTAGATCAAAAGGGCTTGTCCACTTCTGTTGGGGATGAAGGAGGTTTTGCACCTAACCTTGAAAGTAACCAAGCGGCGGGAGATTTACTCGTTCAATCGATAGAGAAGGCTGGTTTCAAACCTGGGGAGCAAATTTCTTTGGCTCTTGATGTGGCCAGCACAGAGTTTTTTAATGATGGCATCTATTCCTATGGAGGGGAAAAGTACACGAGCGAAGCGATGGTTAAAGAATTATCGAATTTGGTAAATAGTTACCCAATTATTTCCATTGAAGATGGCCTCGCAGAAGATGACTGGACTGGGTGGGCTCTTCTTACCAAAGAATTAGGAGAGAAAGTTCAATTGGTTGGTGATGACTTATTTGTAACTAATACTCGCCGTTTGCAGAAAGGTATTGATCAGAATATTGCAAATTCAATTTTAATCAAAGTGAATCAAATTGGATCCCTTACTGAAACGATGCAAGCAATAAATTTAGCCAGTCGATCTGGATATACCAGTGTTATTAGCCATCGAAGTGGTGAGACTGAAGATACAACAATTGCTGATCTTGCTGTCGCAACTTGCTCCGGGCAAATTAAGACAGGATCCTTGAGCAGAAGTGAAAGGGTCGCAAAATATAATCAACTACTACGTATAGAAGATGAATTAGGGAGCCAGGCAATATACGCAGGTAACTCTAACTTGGGTCCAAGAGGAAGAGCTTAAGAGAATTATTTTTCCTTGCTTAATAAGATCTATTTAACTTATGCGTTTAGGGATATTATCTATTCGGTTGTCACGATTCATCTTAACCTGTAATTTCAACCATCCAAACCCAATTGGGCAAGCTATTAATAATGGGAGCAATGAATAAATTGGTTTTGCGCTAGAACCCAGAAGTGCTGCACTAATCCCTAGGCAACCAAGGAGTATGGATTGTCCTAGTGCTCTTTGAGTGGTAATCATTCGACGTAATTGTCTATCAGACTCGCCCATGCGGATTTGCAGTTGCAAATCACCTTGCTCCAGCTTCTCAAGACTTTCATCTAGGCGTTTTGGAAGTGATACTGCCTTGCTGCCTAATACCCCAACTTGACGGCCTAGTTCATTTATGAGGTCGTTGGGGTTGGCATTGCTCGAACTCATGAGTGGAAGTAAGTATGGCTTGGCTATGTCCATCAAATTAAATCCTGGGTCAAGGCTTCGTGCTACTCCTTCAAATGTTGATAATGCTCTCATCACAAAGATAAGTTCCACTGGAAGACGAAAAGGCTTCCCATAGACAAGGTCATATAGATCCCCAGAGAGTTTTTCAATTACATTTCCACTAAAGGGAGGCGTTAGTGCTTCTTTTAACATCACTCTGACTAAACGGCGGACAGGGCCAATTTCGATATCAGAAGCAATTAAACCTGCTGCTTGTAGCTCTGCTACAAGCTTTGTAGCATCTTTTGTGGCCGCTGCTGTAACCATTGCGCCTAGTCTTTTGCGCAAACCATCGGATATCAACCCCATCATGCCGAAGTCGTAGTAGATCAATGCTCCATCAGTTGTGACAGCAAGATTTCCTGGATGTGGGTCAGCATGAAAGAAACCAAATTGCACAAGTTGCTTCAAATAACTTGCTGCTCCAATTTCTAAAATGGAGTTGGGGTCTATGCCGTTTTTTAAAAGTGCTTTCCGATCATTAACTTTGATGCCTGGCAGGTAATCAAGACAAAGAAGTTTGCTAGTGCTTAGTTCCCAAATAACACTTGGAACTCGAATATCATTTTGATCAAGAAATTGTTGCCTAAACCTTGCTGCATATTGGGCCTCTAAGCGAAAGTCAAGTTCTCTAAGTAAAACTTTTCTGCTTTCTTTCGCAATTCCAATAAAGTCACGCCCATTGCTCCAGCTTGGGTTTTTTTGTAAAACTGCTGCGACTTGTTGCATGACTGTTAAGTCAAGACGAAATAACTTTTCAAGTCCTGGACGTTGGATTTTTAAAACAATTTCACGGCCATTCTTCAAGCGAGCACGATGAACTTGTGCAAGTGATGCCGCCCCTAAAGGTTCTTTATTAAGGTCAATAATCTCAGAATATTTTCCACCTAACTCATGTTTGACTACCTGTTGAGCTGTTTGAAAATCGAATGCAGGTACTTTGTCTTGTAAATCTGCTAGTTCTGATACCCATGAAGATGGAAGAACATCTGGTCTGGCTGATAGAAGCTGCCCAAGCTTTATAAATGCAGAGCCAAGGTGTACAAATTCTCTAGTAAGCCATCGGGCTCTAATTTGTTGTCTTAATTGTCTTTTTTCAGGAGTAAATGCTCCTAGGTAACTCCACTTGCGTGCATCCCACCAAAGAAAAATCAACAGTGATAAAAAAGTTTTCCAAATACGCAGTGCACGAAATCCTCTGCTTAGAAAATCAAGGATTTTCTTAAAGGCCATTAGTTGCTTGCCTCTAGCTTTCTGCTTATTTCAGATAATTTCTTTCGAACATATTTAATTTTTTCTTTCGGATCTTTAATTGCTGAAAAATTACTTTCTTGATCAGGGGAAGAACTTTCTTCCTTTGATTCTTTTTCTAGTCGATTGACTTCTGCAATTACTTCTTCTTGAAAGAGTTCCCATTCTTCTTGAAGCTTCTTAGGAGCATCTTTGGCAATTTCCGAGAGTTTTTCGGCTGATTTCGTAAGACTCTGCTCTATACGAATTCCTAATCTATTCAGAGTTGCTTCTAAAAGTTTTTCAGGAGAGCTCATGGTTTGTATTTTACGAGAATAACTCTGAGGGATTTCGCTTGATTAAGGGTTCGGGAGTGTTTCTAAAAGCTCATCAAAACGATGCTGACCTTCGTTTGGCTTTGCTGTCGTTCTTAATGGAATTGGTTGCTTTGCCTTGTTAGGGGTTCTCTTGAAGTTTCTCTGTGGAGGACTTTCATCATGCTTCAAGTTCTGTTCTAAAGCATCTAGCAATGTTTGTATTTCTGCATCTTGGAGTCCAGGGAAATTTGATGTATCACTTGCCTTTGTGCGTTTTCCTTTTGAAGCTTTCTGCCCACTTTCAGGGAAAGCCTTGAGATTCTTGAACACTTCA
>QCGF01000009.1 GCA_003278175.1 Prochlorococcus sp. AG-363-P15 | reverse complement strand
TTACAGCGTAAGTTGCCTTCTCGAATTGCAAATCGATTGATTGGTCAAGTGACTGGTGTCCGATTGCATGATTATGGATGTTCTTTGAAGGCTTATAGAAGAGAGATCCTTGCCGATATGAGGCTTTATGGCGAGCTACATCGCTTTTTGCCAGTTTTAGCAAATATTGAGGGGGCTAGAATTACAGAAGTAAAGGTAAACCATAGGGCTCGTCAATATGGGAATAGCAAATACGGAATAGATAGAACATTTCGGGTATTGATGGATTTACTAACAGTTTGGTTTATGAATCGATTTTTAACTCGACCTATGTATGTTTTTGGCTTTGGGGGGATTCTTTCAATCCTTGGAAGCATATTTGTTAGTGCTTACTTGTTGATGCTTAAGCTATTGGGAGAGGATATTGGAACACGCCCATTACTGACATTTGCATTAGTTCTTGGCATTGCTGGGATACAGCTTTTTTGCTTTGGTCTTTTAGGTGAATTACAGATTCGGACATATCACGAAAGTCAGGGGCGTCCTATCTATCGCATTCGGGCCACATTGCGTGGTGGAAGGCGGACTGTTGATTTTTGATCATTTTGCAAATTAGGGACTTTGCGGAATTTTTCTATCGCTGAGGCTGCCATCGCAACAACTCGCCCATCTGAATCTTTCAGACCTTTTCTGAGAATTGGCAAAATAGTTGTATGTCCCCAAGCCTTCGAAAGTGTTATAGCTTCAAGTCGCTCCTCTGGATTGCCTGATATCAATTTCTTCAGTTGTTTTTGAAGGCTTATTCGCTCTTGCATTGTTTGTGGAGGGTGCCACTTGCTTTTATGGAAATATTTGTTCTCATCTTGGTTTCTTTTTGCAGAAATAGCATTGGTAACCAAAGACAGTTGCTCTTGGCCAGGACCATTCCATTGGTTTTGAGTGGATTTGGTAATCAAAAGACTACGTGGCTTTTTCCCTAAGCCCCAAAGGGTTAGAGCAATGATTAGTGCAGCAACTCCTGCGAAAACTTGGTTCATGGCTTGGATTTTTTGTTGCCTAAGTGAAAATGGTTCCTGCGTAAAAGTTTCTTGGATTGAACTTTTATGTCACCAATGTGCTTTAGGGGACACCATTCCTACAGCAATCTATACAGTAACTATGGATTTATTGGTATAAGTCATGTCTAGCGAGTTCGCTGCCAACTGGTTGCCCGGTGTATTTGTCCCTCTTATTGGGCTTGTTACACCTGCGGTTTTCATTGTTCTTGTGGGTCGCCACATTACTGCAACTGACTGAAAACAGTCTTCCTTCTTAGTTCACCTAGTCCTTTCTAGCCAATGACTGAATTCCAAGACCCATTTTTAAAGTCGGGAGATCCCATCAAATTCAACCCTAAATACGTTGACAACAACGTAAGGCCTGATGATATTGGGATCGCTGATCAGTGGGCTGTTAAGCCAGCTGCTGACCCTTGCGTCGGTGATTTGGTAACCCCTGTCAATAGCGGTTATTTCACTAAGGCTTGGATCAACAATTTGCCTTTTTATCGTGCTGGTCTTTCCCCGAATTTTCGCGGCCTAGAAGTAGGTGCAATTTTTGGATATTTTTTGTATGGACCTTTTACAATTACTGGTCCATTTCGTAATTCCGATTTCGCTCTAACTGCTGGGTTGTTAAGCGCTATAGGCGCAATGCATATTCTTACTGCCCTTCTGGTTTTGTACAACGCTCCAGGTAAAGCGCCAAACGTTCAGCCTGCTGATATCACCATTGACAATCCACCAGCTGATTTGTTTACCCGTACAGGTTGGGCTGACTTTACAAGTGGATTCTGGCTTGGTGGATGTGGAGGTGTTGTATTTGCTTGGTTGCTTTGCGGTACCCTTCATGTCGATACATTGATGAAGCAGGGAGCATTTTTCCCCTGGGTCGGCTGAATGCTTTAGTTGCCTATGCCTATCAATTCAACATCTAAATACAAATAAAAAATTGTCCTGAGCACTAATCATGTATCAGGACAATTTTTTTGGCTATCACTGAAAATCTGCCAAAATCTCGTGTAGGTTAACCTCATTAGAGAACGCAAAGTTAGCTAATTTTAAAAAGCCAAGATGCTATGGGTAGCACAACAATCCACACTAATCTTTTGTTCTTGGCGCTTTCAGATATAAGTCATCCTTTAGAAGGTACATTCTATTTATTCTTATTGGCTGTCATTTTTCGTTGGAGATGGCCAAATATCTGGAATAAATTTTTGAAAAAAATATCAGCTAATGAGGCTAATAATGCTAATGAAAATGACATCAATGAATCTAAAATTCCTGCCTTTAAGGTTGATGATAGCAAATAATAGTGCAATCAAAATGTCTTCTTTTTGAGCTTTTTGTTTGCGTCACACAGCACTTATTTGAATAAGAAAATTGGTTAGCCAGGAAAACTGATTTATTGGGATAGGCTTTATACTTAGTCTGCTGATCTTTATTCGACTATGTGCTGAATTCGATTTCATATATGCTTATAGCTTATAAATAGATCTATGATTCTAAGCTGAAAATGTTAATTAGTTTTCCAAGTGAAAACCATTCAAAAAGAAAAACCCCGTCAGTTTTACTGACGGGGTTTTTACCTCTCGTGATGTTGACCTTTTCGTAACTAGCTTTTATCCGAATTTACCGGCAGTTGAGCCAATCACGAAGGCTGCGTATGTTATGGCAGTTCCCACTACGAAATGGGTAACACCCGTAAGTCGAGCCTGAACAATTGATAGTGCTACTGGCTTATCTCTCCAACCAACAAGGTTTGCAATTGGAGTACGCTGATGAGCCCAAACTAGTGTTTCAATTAGTTCTTGCCAATAACCACGCCAGGAAATTAGGAACATAAATCCAGTTGCCCAAATTAAGTGGCCAAACAAGAAGATCCAAGCCCAGACAGAAAGTTCATTCACACCAAATGGGTTATAGCCATTGATTAATTGAGAGCTATTAAGCCACAAGTAATCTCTAAACCAACCCATTAGATATGTCCCAGATTCATTGAACTGAGCAACGTTTCCTTGCCATATGGCTAAGTGTTTCCAGTGCCAGTAGAACTGAACCCAAGCAATTGTATTTACTGCCCAGAAGAGAGCCATATAGGTTGCGTCCCAAGCTGAGGAGTCACATGTACCACCTCTTCCTGGACCATCGCATGGGTAGGCGTAACCAAAGTCCTTTTTGTCAGGAATTAGTTTCGAACCTCTTGCATCTAGAGCGCCTTTGATAAGGATCAAAGCTGTTGTATGCACACCTAAAGCAATGCCGTGATGAACCAAGAAATCAGCAGGACCTATGGGAAGGAAATTACTTGTCGCGTCGGACGCGTTGATCATATCCATCCAATAGTGATTCCCAGGAATTTGTTGAGAAGCGATGGTGGCGGCACTATTTGCATTGGCGAGTAGTGCATCTATTCCATACATCGTTTTCCCACTAAATGCCTGTAGAGCTTGAGCAAACACAGGCTCTATCAGAATTTGTTTCTCTGGTGTACCAAATGCCACACATACATCGTTATGAACGTATAGGCCTAAGGTATGGAAACCAAGAAGCATGCAAACCCAGCTCAAGTGGCTAATTAGTGCTTCTTTAGTACCTAGAACTCTGGCTAGAACGTTGTCTTTGTTGAGTTCTGGGTCATAGTCACGTACAAAGAAAATTGCACCGTGAGAGAAAGCACCACACATCAACAAAATTGCGATGTATTGATGGTGCGTGTATAGGGCTGCTTGAGTTGTGTAATCGCTCGCTATATATGCATATGAGGGCAAGGCACCCATATGGTGAGCAACTAAGCTGCAAACAGTTCCTAGAGAAGCAAGAGCAAGACCGAGCTGGAAGTGCAGAGAGTTATTTACTGTCTCATAGATTCCATTGTGATTGATTCCAAAATGGCCTTTATGAGGGTCATTTGGATGATCAGTATTGTGCCCTTCAGTGATCTCTTTAAGGGTATGGCCAATACCGAATGTATTTCGATACATATGGCCACCAACAATCATCACTACACCAAGAGCAAGATGGTGATGTGCAATGTCTGTTAACCAAAGAGATTGAGTTCCTGGATGCAATCCACCCATGAAAGTGTAAATGGCAGTACCTGCTCCTTGAGAGGTGCCAAAAACATGTTCAAGTGAATCAGGATTTCCAGCATATGCTCCCCAATTACCTGTAAAGAATGGGGCTAGTCCAGCTGGATGAGGAAGAACTGTTAGCCAGTTATCCCATCCAACGTGTTGTCCACGAGATTCAGGGATTGCTACATGAACTAAGTGAGCATTCCAGGCGATATTGCTGAAACCGAATAGGACAGCAATGTGGTGGTTTAGTTGTGCTTCAGCATTTTTGAACCAAGCCAAAGAAGGACGGAACTTTGGCTGAAGATGCAACCAACCTGCAAATAAGAGCCAGCAAACCAAGATGTTGATAAAAATCGCACCTTGAAATAGCTGCTCATTAGTGCGCATACCTATGGTGTACCACCAATGGTAAAGACCTGAATAAGCAATGTTTACTGGTCCACTTGCACCAGCTTGGGTCATGGCATCAGTAATGCCTTGACCAAAATGTGGGTCCCAGATTGCGTGAGCAATCGGGCGAACATGCAGTGGGTCAGTAACCCACTGTTCAAAGTTGCCTTGCCAGGCGATATGGAACAGGTTTCCAGCAACCCAAAGACCAATGATTGCAAGATGACCGAAGTGTGTTGCGAAGATCTTTTGATAAAGACGCTCCTCGGTCATGCCATCGTGGCTCTCGAAATCGTGAGCCGTGGCTATGCCGTACCAAATACGACGGGTTGTTGGGTCCTGTGCCAGACCCTGACTAAACGAAGGAAATTTCGTTGCCATGTGGGAATAAGGTCAGGAGAGGTCAGCCGAGCCCGATAAGGCGGGCATGGAAGAAGGCCCAGGTGGTAACTATTCCACCGAGGAGGAAGTGGGTAACACCCACAGCACGGCCTTGAGTAATGGAAAGTGCGCGAGGTTGGATTGTTGGAGCCAACTTGAGCTTGCTATGGGCCCAGATGATGGACTCAAACAATTCTTGCCAATAACCGCGGCCTGTAAATAGGAACATCAGGCTGAAAGCCCAAATGAAGTGAGCTCCTAGGAATAAAAGGCTGTAGCCAGCTGTTGCTTGGCCATAACCAGTGAGAACCTGTGAGGATTGTGCCCAGAGGAAGTCACGTAGCCAACCATTAATTGTGATGGAGCTTTGAGCAAAGTTTCCACCAGTGAGTCCCCACACATCACTTTGCATCTTCCATGAGAAATAGAAGATAACTACAGAGAGGGAGTTGTACATCCAGAAGAGACCTAGGAAGACATGGTCCCAAGATGAAACCTGACATGTACCTCCACGACCCGGTCCATCACAAGGGAAGCGGAATCCAAGCTTTGCCTTGTCAGGTATCAAGCGTGAACTTCTTGCATAGAGAACACCCTTGAGAAGGATGAGCAAGGTGACGTGGATAGTGAATGCATGGACGTGGTGGATCATTAAGTCCGCTGTTCCCAAAGGAATTGAGAAAGCATCACTAACTGCACCGGGGATTGGTCCAGCTCCAACAAGATCGCCTGTTCCTACAGAACCTTTCCAGAGATTTTGAACCCACTGAGCAAGGACTGGCTGTAATTGGATGGCTGTGTCGCTGAACATGTCTGAAGGACGTCCCAGAGCACGCATTACATCGTTATGGATATAAAGACCGAAGCTGTGGAAGCCAATAAACATGCAAACCCAATTCAATTGACTGATGATTGCATCGCGCGCCTTGAGTATTCGATCTAAAACGTTGTCTATATGAAGTGCAGGGTCATAGTCGCGAATCATGGCAATACCACCATGAGCCGCAGCTCCGCAAATCATTAATCCACCAATCCACATGTGATGGGTAAATAGACCAAGGACTGTTGGGTAATCAAGCGATAGATATGGGTATGCAGGTAAAGCATATTGATGATGTGCAACAACAATGCTTCCTGAACCAATCATGGCAAGGTTGATACTTAGTTGACCATGCCAGCTATTGCTTAAGAATTCAAAAATGCCTTCGTGGCCTTTAGGAGCAGGGTAAAGGATTGGATCGCCTTTATGGGCATCCATAATTTCCTTCATTCTGTGTCCCATTCCATGAACGCTATTACCCCACATGTGGCCGCCAAAGATGGCAAATACACCCCATGCCAAATGATGGTGTGAGATGTCTGTCATCCAGAGGCTTCCTGTTACAGGATTTAAGCCACCTTTGTTGGTAAGAATATCGCTGAAGGCCCACCAGTTAAGGGTGAAGAAGTTTTCAACTGTGCGTCCACCAAGGCTAGGGAAGATTTGACTAGCAACTTGTGGATCACAGAGCCTTGTAGACAGATTCGTAATGTCTGCAGCACTTGCAATGGTTACGCCGTCAACTACAAGAGGCGAACCAGCATCAATGGCATCCATCATTGCAGCAACAGGTGCACCTATATGAATTAGGTGTCCTGCCCAAGCAATGGATCCCAAACCAAACAGAATAATCTGATGGTGCTGAAGCATTGGTTCAATTTTTTGGAACCACTGCAGTTTTGGAGCAGCCTTGTGATAGTGGTAAATACCTCCATGGAGCATTAGACCCGCAAACACAACAGCACCAATGGCTAATGCCATTAACTGTGTCTCGCTGGTGATGCCCCAAGATCTCCACATCTGGAAAATACCTGAGGTGATCTGGAGGCCATGGAAACCGGCCCCCACATCACCATTCATCACTTCTTGCCCGACAATTGGCCAGAGAACCTGCGCACTTGGTTTCACGTGCGTTGGGTCAGCTAACCAACCGGAGTAATTAGAGAAGCGAGCGCCATGGAAAAAGGCACCGCTCATCCAGATGAAGACGATTGCTAGATGACCGAAGTGGGCCGAAAAGATCTTTCGACTTGTTTCTTCAAGATCACCTATATGGGTGTCAAAGTCGTGAGCGTCAGCGTGGAGATTCCAAATCCAGGTTGTGGTTTTGGGTCCTTTGGCGAGGCTTCTTGACCAGAAACCGGGGTTGCCGGTTTTTTCAAGATCAGCAGGGACATGATCCCTGTCGACAGGCTGGTTATATGGAGTCGGAACTCCTGAAGCGTTCGCTTTCTCCCCACTTTCTGGTGGGCTAATGGTCATCGAGAGGTTCCTCGAGGTATGGGGTCCAGGTGGATTTCCACCGCAGAAACAAGCAAAAGGCTTGTTTTTTCCAGAAGTAAATAACTACTGAAATGAGTAGATTTCACTTATGGATTCAGTGATGGCAAGGGTTTAGCCTTGCTATCACGCTTTAAAGGGTTCCCTAATTGGGGTCCGCATCCTGAAAGCTTAGAACCGCGAGCCGGTTACTACCTAGGCACGTAACAAATGTTCTACCCCTGGTTATTTTCACCAGGGTTTTTGGCAGAGCAATTCGTCGTTAAACTCATCTCGATGGGTGGTTTTGGAATTATTGAGCTAGAGAAAATTTTTCTGTAAAGCGACTGCCATTAATCACTTTTGACTTTTGTTTATGCTTTGCTTCAAAACTCTGAATAAACTTGAAGTCTTTAACAAAGGCAAAAGACTTTTGTTTCCCTTGTGATTTGCTGCATCTCTTTTTGAAATTTCAATCGATGTAACGCTGATGTTCAGAATAAATGATTTTCGACTTGTAATCCTAATTCTTGTTTTTTGCTTTTCGGTCAGCCCAGCAATTGCAATATCAGCAAGCCCATTTAATTCTTCAGCTTTGTCAGGAAGCTCGGAGAATTCATTTTTAGAGTTTGAATCCTTGTCAGGGAGTTTAAAGGAAGTTCCTCCTCCAGCTGCTGTTCGCCAAATCAAGTCTCGATTAAGTAATTATCACCCACAACTAACTATTCAATCGCCCACTCAAGAAGAGATCCTGACAACAAGACTGAATGATACCTGGGAGCTAGTCTTTTTACTAAAGGACTGGCCACTTATTGAAGACCCTCAAGTTGGGTTAGGGCCACATTTAGTTGTTCAGTTAGATAATGAACTACCCATTCGAATTACTAATTCAATTGGGGATAAAATTGTCATCCCTATGAATGGATTAAGCCCAGGAAGTCATCGAATGGCGGCTTACCTTGCATACCCCTGGGGAGAAGCATTAAAAGTGCCTGGTTCACATGTCCAATCAAGAATACATTTTTTTCGAAAAATTCCAGGAGCACAACCTAATATTGATCAAACTTGGTTAACAGTTGTTAGGCCACCTGATCAACGTCCCTTAGGGCCAGTTTTAATTGATTCCTTGATTTGGAATGCGCCTATTCAAGGTTTAAAAAATGACGATGATAGATGGCGTTTGAAAGTAAGCATTAATGAAGATAGCTTTCTTTTGGATAGAGAGGAAGCTATTTGGGTTGAAGGAATCCCCTCAACTGAGAAAGTTTTGCATTTTGAATTATTGGATAACTTGGGTGAGCCTATTTGTCCAATTTTCAATAGTCAATTAATTATTTTAGAGGACTCTGAAATAGGGAAACCACTCTGGACACTTCCTCAACTGAATGAGGACCAACTTGCAAAGTTTCTAGGGGAAGATGAAAAGCTGAAGGCAATATCTTTAAGCAAAGACAATGTTATAGGTACAAGAAATTCTCCGAACAATTCTTTTAATGAGGAGATCCAGAACCCGTCAGTTGCTAACTATGAATTAATTTTCCCTAGAGAGTTAAAGCAATAGCATAATTTTAGAGATTTTTTATTAATTATTTAAACTCGCTGATCATTTCTTGCATTTTTTGGTCTCATTATTAGATTGAAAGTTAAAATTAGAGTAATTTCATTTCTGTTGAAATACTTACCCTGACGAATACTTCATCTTCTCCCACTACTCAAAAAATTGCACTAGGCCTTTCTGTTGCTTCCTGGACGTTACTAAAAAGGCTGAAAGATCGTAATTATGTAAATCGAGTGGCTCTGCCCCCAAGAGCAGCAGCACAATTAGACCCATTGCCAGATGACTTGTTGGTGGGCTCTGCGTTCGAAATATTTAGCAAAAATTGGAATTCTGGTGGGCTTTTTATTGTTGTTGGCGCCATAGGCGCAGTAACTCGACTAGTTGCACCTTTGTTGGCAAGTAAGGATGAAGATCCTGCGGTCATTGTCCTTGATCCCAAGGCTTTGAATATTGTTCCTCTTGTGGGCGGGCATAAGGCTGGTGCGGAGAGCTGGGCGCAACTTTTGGCAGAGGAATTAGGAGGTAACCCTGTAATTACTGGAGCTACAAATAGCGAAGAATATCTACCTTTAGATAGTTTTGGAGAGGCCTGGGGTTGGCAAAGGGGTGGACACAAGTCCTCTTGGCATGAATTGATGTTGAACCAAGCAAGTCAAGAAAATTTGTATGTTGAACAGTTTTCAGGTACTGATTTATGGCGAGCATCTAAGGCTGCTGAAAAGTCTTTAGCAGTCAAGAAAAGAAAGAATTCATCCAAAGTTAATAGTTTTAGTATTGGACCAAAGAGAAGTCATGATTGCTCTTGGCACCCTCAAACACTTTGGATTGGGATTGGTTGTGAGAGAAACACTAGTGAAAGTCTTTTAGAAAGAGCATTAGAGAGTGCCTTGGCAGATCTTTGTTTGGCTAAAGAGGCTGTGTCAGGTCTTGCAAGTATTGATTTAAAGGCAGATGAACCTGCCTTGTTGGCATTGGCGAAGCGGCATGATTGGCATTTGCATTTTCTGAATGCGCAAAGGCTTTCAAAAGTGCTTGTTCCTAACCCTTCTGAAGTCGTAAAAGGTGCTACAGGAACCCCTTCAGTGGCTGAAGCATCTGCCCTTGTGATGGCAGGTAAAAATGGCAGGTTATTACGCCAGAAGGATATTTATTCCCCATTACCTAATGAAAGAGGAGGTGCAACTATTGCTATTGCTGAAGCAAAGCAACCATTTGCTCCAAGGCGAGGCGAACTGCATTTGGTTGGGAGTGGACCTGGTGATTTGAGCTACTTAACGAATGACGCGCGTTCTGCTTTGGCAAGAAGTGCAGTTTGGATTGGTTATAAACGCTATTTAGATCTGCTGGAGCCAATGCGACGCATTGATCAAGTTCGTTTAGATGGTCAATTAACTCTTGAGATGGAACGTTCTAAGCAGGCTCTTGATTTGGCAATGCAAGGGGTTCGTGTTGCGCTTATTTCTTCTGGAGATAGTGGCATTTATGGAATGGGTGGTCTTGCTTTGGAGCTTTGGCTAGATCAACCAGAGGTGGATCGACCGATGTTTAATATTCATCCCGGAATTTCAGCCGTCCAAATGGCAGCTGCTCGGATGGGGGCGCCAATTATGAATGACTTTTGTACAATAAGTCTTAGCGATAAATTAACTCCCTGGAAAGTAATTAAGAATCGATTGAAGGGAGCTTTGATAGGAGATTTTGTTATGGCTATCTATAATCCAAGATCTATAGATCGAAATTGGCAACTTGAGGAGGCATTAAATATAATTAGAGAATACCGGTCAGTTAAAACTCCAGTCGCTTTGGGATATCAACTTGGGAGACCTGGAGAAAAAGTTCTTTTTTACACTCTTAAAAACTTCCCTCAAGAGAAAGTAGATATGTTATCTATTTTATTGATAGGTAATAGCAAAAGTCTTTTAAAGGATGGATTCTTTGTTACACCTCGTGGTTATTTAGGAGATTGAAAATTATGTCTAATTATTCTTAGTCGGGATGACAGGATTCGAACCTGCGGCCCCTTCGTCCCGAACGAAGTGCGCTACCAAGCTGCGCTACATCCCGATTGACCGACTGTAGAAGATTCTCCATAAAGAAAATGCTTTTAGGTAAGTGTTCCTAGAGTTGTTTAATTAAGAGGAGAAACATTGTTGAAACCACCTTGGTTGCGTGTTAAGGCTCCTCAGCGTGAGCGCATTGGGGCAGTATCGGATCTTTTGTTGGACTTAAGACTAAACACAGTTTGCCAAGAGGCTAGTTGCCCAAATATTGGAGAATGTTTTGCAAGTGGGACAGCTACATTCCTAATTATGGGGCCTGGATGCACCCGCGCTTGTCCTTACTGCGATATTGATTTTGATAGAAGCTTGAGGGCGTTAGACCCAACTGAGCCAATTCGCCTTGGCGAAGCTGTCGCTCGTATGGGTCTAAGTCATGTTGTGATTACATCTGTTAATCGTGATGACTTGGATGATGGAGGTGCTAGTCAATTTGTTGCTTGTGTAGAAGAGGTGCGAAAACGCTCCTCAAAAACGACAATTGAATTATTGATCCCTGATTTTTCTGGAGATTGGTCTGCTTTGAGGACTGTTTTGGATGTAGCGCCAAATGTTCTTAATCACAATATTGAGACAATCCCAAGGCTTTATAAAAAAGTTAGACCTCAAGGTTCTTATCAACTTTCCTTAGAGCTTTTAAGAAGAGTTAGAAAAGGGTGGAAAAAGGTTTATACCAAATCAGGCTTAATGGTTGGTTTAGGTGAAACAGATGATGAGGTGCTCGATGTCATGAAAGATCTTTCATCTTGCCAAGTTGATATTGTCACGATTGGCCAATATCTTTCTCCTAGCGCGAAACATCTGGCGGTAGATCGATTTGTAGAGCCTAGGCAGTTTGAGTATTTTCGCAAGTATGGGGAGGCTGAACTTGGTTTTCTACAAGTAATTAGCTCACCACTTACAAGAAGTAGTTATCATGCTGGTGAAGTTCAAAGACTTATGAAATCATTTCCTCGCTAATTGCAGCACTAAAATCACCTTCTACTATTATCCATTCTTGAATTTCCCAAGTTACTAAGCCAGCTAAAATTAAAGGATCATTTATAATTATAGATTTTGCATTTTGGAAGGAATTGCTTTCAATAAGTAATAGGCCACCTCCGCCTGGAGAGGTATTTTCATCAGCTAAGTACCCACTGAATATTTTAATTCCTTTCTTGGCTATACTTTTAACCCAAGTTCGGTGTTCTTCAAGATATTTTTCTCGAAATTCTTTTCCCATTGTATTTGTTTCTGGCGTAAATTGCTCAGTCTTAATAAACCATGCCATGAATTATAAAGCTAATTTTTCTATGGTTTTCACTCCTAACTTGTCCTTCTCACTGGGAGGGATAAGTATCTTGAATTTGTTTCGCCATTTACCCCAACTAGATAGCATTTCCTTGGCCTTTTCACTTTTTGTGTGATTGAAATGTGATTCTATTAGACTTTTCAGAATATTCTCTTGAGTGTCATTAGATAGATCATAGATTTGAACAATTTCTTTGTTGACACGTTCAGTTAATTGATTACTTTCGTCAAGCAGAAATGCAACGCCACCTGTCATCCCTGCAGCAACATTCCGGCCTGTTGTACCTAATACGACTATTACTCCTCCAGTCATGTATTCACAGCAATGATCCCCAGTGCCTTCTACAACTGCAGACGCTCCACTGTTGCGAACGGCAAAACGCTCTCCTGCTCTTCCTAATGCAAATAACTCTCCACCGGTCGCTCCATAAAGACAAGTATTGCCGAGGATTACTTGATTACCAATTTCGCTATTTCTTGATGGAGGTACAACTGTTATACATCCTCCATTGATCCCTTTGCCGACATAGTCATTTGCTTCACCGTTGAGGAAAATATTCATTCCTTGAATGCTAAAAGCTCCGAAACTTTGTCCAGCAGCACCATTAAATCTCAGATCTAGGTGGCCTTTAAAGCCTTTATTTCCATGAAGTGCCGCAATTTCGCCAGAAATGCGAGCACAGACACTACGATCCACATTTGTGATGTTCATCGTTCGTGCACAATCTCCATGAGTTTTTATTGCGTTAATTAGTTCAGGGTCATTGAGAAGTTGGTCTTCGAGGATTGCTCCATTGCTGTGTGCCTTGTTGTCGTGGCACAACCATGATCTATCTTCTGTTCCTTTGATTGGTTGCAGAAGACATGACAGATCAATGGAATTGGTTTTTGTCAATTTCAGTTCTCTTTGCTCAAGTAAATCTGTCCTTCCGATTAGATCTTCGATATGACGAACCCCTAAAACACTCATTATTTGGCGAACCTCTTCCGCAATGAAGATAAAAAAGTTGACCACGTGTTCAGGAAGGCCGTTGAATCGCTTTCTCAAAGCTTCTTGTTGCGTTGCTACTCCTACAGGGCACTTGTTGGTATGACAAACGCGCGCCATGATGCACCCTTCAGCGATCATGGCTACTGATCCAAAGCCAAACTCTTCAGCACCAAGTAAGGCTGCAATTACTACGTCCCAGCCAGTTTTCAACCCGCCATCAGTTCTTAGTAAAACACGATCACGCAAACCATTTTCTACAAGAGATCGATGTACTTCAGTTAGACCTAACTCCCAAGGCCCACCTGCATGTTTTATTGAACTAAGAGGCGAAGCTCCTGTTCCTCCATCATGGCCGGAAATTTGTATTACATCAGCATTTGCTTTTGCTACTCCTGCAGCAATTGTTCCAATACCAATTTCTGCAACTAGCTTGACACTAACTTTTGCCTCTGGGTGAACTTGGTGAAGGTCATGAATTAGTTGAGCTAAATCCTCAATGGAATATATATCGTGATGAGGGGGTGGCGAGATAAGAGCTACACCAGGCTTGCTATTACGTAATTTCGCTATATAGGGATCAACCTTTGGTCCTGGAAGCTGGCCTCCTTCTCCAGGCTTTGCCCCTTGAGCAACTTTGATTTCAAGTTGCTGGCCGCTTCGTAGATATTCTGCCGTTACGCCAAAACGCCCTGAAGCAATTTGCTTGATAGCTGAACAAGCAGTATCTCCATTTTTGAGACCTTTTATTGAGGGCAAGGTTGCTGATTGATTGCTTTCATCAACGTCCTCAAGAACTTTGAAACGTGAAGGATCTTCACCTCCCTCTCCACTATTGCTTTTACCCCCAATTCGATTCATTGCGACTGCTAGTACTTCATGAGCTTCTCTAGAAAGTGCACCTAAGCTCATGCCACCAGTGCAAAAGCGTCTGCAGATATCTTCTACACTTTCAATCTGATCCAATGGAATAGGTTCTAATGTTTTTCGAAGGGTGAGCAAATCACGAAGAGATGTTGTGGGTCTGCTTTCTAAAAGGTTTTGGTATATGGAAAAGTGGTCATAACCTGGTCCAATTTTTACTGCTTTGTGAAGTGCTTTAGACATCTCTGGGTTGTTGAGATGAAACTCTCCACTATTTCTATATTGAACGAACCCCATAAATTCAAGTTTTTTCAGGTCTAGTTCTGGGAAAGCTTTGGTATGAAATGTGAGAGTTTCGTTGGCTAATTCTTTAAGACTTAGTCCTGCGACTCTGCTTGTGGTGCCTTTAAAAGCTAAATCAACCAGGTCAGCACCAATTCCGATAGCTTCGAAAATTTGTGCACCGTGGTAACTCGCAAGAAGTGAGATTCCTATTTTGGAGAGGATTTTTCTAACCCCATCTTCTAAGGCTGTTCTTAAATTGGCTTGAGCTTTGTAAATGTCCAATTTTGCGAGTTTTCCAGTCTCAATAAGCTTTTGTGTTTTGGGCTGTTGCCACCAATGTCTTGTGGTTTCCCAAGTTAGCCATGGACAAACTGCGCTAGCTCCATAGCCAATTAGACATGCAATGTGGTGTGTGCTCCAGCATTGTGCTGTATCTATGATTATTGAGGCATCAAGTCGCAGGCCTTGATTGAGTAGGTGGTGATGAACTGCACCAACAGCGAGTAAAGGTGGAATGTAGGTATTGCTTGCATTGACGCCACGATCAGAAAGAATCAAGATTTCATTGCCATCTCTAACGGCTCTCTCTGCTTTCAGGCAAAGAGATTGAACTTGCTCCTCTAGTTCTAAGGGCCCATCGCTAATTGTGAGCAGTGTCGAAAGTGTTATCGAATTGATACCTTGTTTGATTAATTGCTGAAGCTCGGCTTCATTAAGAATGGGCGTTTGAAGATGAATGACAGAGGCTGAACTTGCATTTGGCCTTAAAGGTGAGCCTCGCTTGCCTAGATGCATTTCTAGGCTCATGACAAGTTTTTCGCGTAATGGATCTATAGGGGGGTTGGTGACTTGTGCAAACCTTTGTTTGAAGTAGTCGTAAAGGAGGTGAGGCTTATCAGATAGGACAGCAAGGGGAATGTCATCACCCATACAGAAGGTTGGTTCTTTTGCTCCTCCAGCCATCGAGTCGATAATTAAGTCGAAATCCTCAGCTGAAAAGCCAAAGGCTGTTTGTTGCTGCAGTAGCTCAAGATTTCCTAAAAGGGTTTTTTCTTCCCAGATTTGTGGGACGAGATTTTTACGATTTTTCTTTAGCCAGTCTTGATATGGATATTGAGCCGCGGCTTCTTTCTTGACATCCCAATTCCTAAGCAAGCGCCTTTTCTCAAGATCAACTGCAAGCATTTGGCCAGGGCCTAGACGACCCTTTTCAATTATTTGACTCTCATCAACTTCTACTACTCCTGTTTCAGATCCCATAATGACGAAACCATTGTTGGTTATGCAATAACGGGCAGGACGTAATCCATTCCGATCAAGTGTTGCGCCAACAGAACAACCATCTGAAAAGACAAGTAATGCAGGCCCATCCCAAGCTTCTTGAGTGATTGCTGAAAATTCGTAAAAAGCTTGAATGTTTGGTTGTTCTTTTAGTTCAGGTTGGTCCCTAAATGCTTCTGGAACAAGGGTTAGAAGACTATCGGTAATTGGCCGCCCACTGCGGACTAGGAGCTCTAAGGTTGCATCAAGATTTGCTGAATCACTAAAAGCAGGATTGACCACGGGCTTTAAATCGGTAGCTGCTTTTCCCCAGACACCATCAAGGTTGACTTCGGTGGCTTTAGCCCAATTGAGGTTGCCTAGAAGAGTATTAATTTCTCCGTTATGTCCAAGTAGACGCATTGGTTGAGCTAGTGCCCAGCGTGGCAATGTATTCGTGCTGAATCGACGATGGTATACAGCAAATGAAATTTCGAAGCGTGGGTCTCTGAGGTCGGAATAAAAGGCTGAAAGCACCTCAGACCTAACCATGCCTTTGTAAACAACTGTTCTGCTGCTTAAAGACGCTATATAGAGCTCATTTGATTTGCCCCCCCAGAGTGATCTAATGCGATAACCAATGCGTCTGCGAAGGCGGAAGAGATCTGCTTCTAATTTATTTCCTTCTGAAGACCCTTCGATTAGCCACTGTTCAATGAATGGTGCTGTCTCACGGGCAAGTTGACCTAAAACTGAACTTTCAACTGGTACAACTCGCCATCCTTTGGATTGAATTCCTAGAGCTTTGGCTTCTTGTTCACAAATATGTTTGGCTTGACTCCTTAGTTCATGGTTCTGAGGCATAAAAAACATGCCTAGGCCAGATGATTTGCTAATGGATTTTGCTTCTTCCCAAACTACTTTTAGATAATCCCAAGGGATTGCACAAAGGATTCCTGCTCCATCACCAGAATCGCTATCCCCTCCACACCCACCTCTGTGCTCCATGCATTTGAGTCCGCGAAGAGCTTGTTGCAGGACCCAATTGCTTTGTTCGCCATTGATTTGAGCTAAAAAGCCCACACCACAGGCATCCTTTTCCCCAGCGATTGAATGCGGGGCACTGCTGTCGCAGTAGGGCCAATTAGGACTACGAGGAATTTGAGACATAAACTTCGACCGAATTCTTTCCAGACGCTTTAGAGAATGGAAAGCAGTGGAAGGGGTGAATTAATAATCCTAGAGAGGTATCTCCCATTAATGGAATAGGTAGTTCTAAGCAAGTTGTAAGTAATTGATGTGAGATTCAATATTTCTATAGCTGAATTTGAGCCCAATTGGGATGGTTGTCTGTAATGGGTTTGTCATCGTTTATAGGCAGATTGCTATGTCTTGGATAAGCACCAATTTATTTAGGTTTCATTTTTGAAAATGTGGTTTTTTTGGATTAATACCTTTACTTCGTTCATGGGCTGCTTGGTACTTGGTCATGTGAACCAGTAATGTGATTGATTCTGGAGTTAGGTCGGATGTCCGGCCAAATGTTGAACGTCGATGCCAACTATCCAACAATTAATTCGAACAGAGCGTCAGCGTATGACGCGCAAGACCAAATCACCAGCCTTGCGAGCTTGCCCTGAACGCAGGGGGGTTTGTACAAGGGTTTATACCTCGACCCCTAAAAAACCTAATTCGGCTTTACGTAAAGTCGCAAGAGTTCGCTTAACTTCGGGTTTCGAAGTGACAGCTTATATCCCTGGGATTGGTCATAATTTGCAAGAACACTCGGTTGTTTTGTTAAGAGGGGGAAGGGTTAAAGATTTGCCAGGTGTTCGTTATCACATAATTCGCGGAACTCTTGATACTGCAGGAGTAAAAGATCGACGCCAGGCCCGCTCTAAGTACGGTGCAAAGGCTCCTAAGGAGTAAAAATCCAACTTTACTTTTCTCAATTGTTTTTAATTAATTCATTTCACTAAATTCAGATTTATTTATGTCACGTCGAAACGCAGCCGTCAAACGTCCAGTCCTTCCTGACCCACAGTTCAATAATCGCTTGGCGACAATGATGGTCGCAAGATTAATGAAACATGGAAAAAAATCTACAGCACAAAGAATTTTGTCAGAAGCGTTTGGATTAATTAATGAGCGAACTGGAAGTGACCCTATTGAATTATTTGAGACAGCCATTAAGAATGCGACTCCCCTTGTCGAAGTAAGGGCTCGTCGTGTTGGCGGTGCGACTTATCAAGTGCCTATGGAGGTACGTCAGGAGCGTGGAACTGCAATGGCACTTCGTTGGCTAGTCAATTTCTCTAGGTCTAGGAATGGTCGCAGCATGGCTCAAAAACTTGCTGCGGAACTTATGGATGCTGCTAATGAATCAGGCAGTGCAGTTCGCAAAAGAGAAGAAACACACAAGATGGCTGAAGCGAACAAAGCATTCGCGCATTATCGTTATTGAGAATTTAATTTAATCAATCCACCATCTGTATCTCTGAATTGAGGGGGCTGACCTGTAGAGTCACAGCCGCTTTTATTCCCCACCCATTCTGGAGATTTGACCGTGGCTCGTGCCTTCCCATTGGAACGCGTCAGAAATATAGGAATCGCAGCCCATATTGACGCTGGAAAAACAACTTGTACTGAGCGCATCCTGTTTTATTCAGGCGTAGTTCATAAGATGGGTGAAGTCCATGACGGTGCAGCAGTAACCGATTGGATGGCTCAGGAAAGAGAGCGTGGCATCACGATTACTGCAGCAGCTATTTCAACCACTTGGGAAGACCACAGGATCAATATCATTGATACTCCTGGACACGTTGATTTCACGATTGAAGTTGAACGCTCCATGAGAGTTCTCGATGGAGTTATTGCTGTTTTTTGTGCAGTGGGAGGGGTTCAACCTCAGTCAGAAACAGTTTGGAGGCAGGCAGATCGCTATTCAGTGCCAAGGATGGTTTTTGTCAATAAAATGGATAGAACTGGTGCAGATTTCTTAAAAGTTTATAGTCAAATAAAGGATCGACTTAAGGCAAATGCTGCCCCGATTCAGTTACCAATAGGAGCTGAAAATGATTTGAAGGGAATTGTTGATCTTGTTAAGAATAAGGCTTTTATTTATAAAGATGACTTAGGCAAGGATATTGAAGAGACCGCAATACCTGCAGATATGGAAGAGATTGCAGCAGAATGGAGAGCAAAGTTGATGGAGTCTGTCGCTGAAACTGATGAAAGCCTTATTGAGACATTCCTTGATAAAGGTGAGCTTAGTCAAGATCAACTGGAGCAAGGAATCCGAGAAGGAGTCTTAAAGCATGGCCTTGTCCCAATGCTTTGTGGCTCTGCTTTTAAAAATAAAGGTGTGCAGTTGCTTCTCGATGCAGTAGTTGCCTATCTTCCAGCACCTGTAGACGTTCCACCTATTCAGGGTTTACTTCCTAGTGGGGAAGAGGCCTTGCGTACTTCTGATGACAATGCTCCATTTAGTGCATTGGCGTTCAAGGTCATGTCAGACCCTTATGGGAAGTTGACTTTTGTACGGATGTATTCAGGCGTTCTTTCCAAAGGGAGTTATGTACTTAATTCAACTAAAGATGAGAAGGAAAGAATCTCTAGATTGATAATCCTTAAGGCTGATGATCGCGAAGAGGTTGATGAACTTCGTGCTGGAGACCTTGGTGCAGTGCTTGGTTTGAAGAACACAACGACAGGTGACACGTTATGTACAACAGAAGATCCAATTGTTTTGGAGACTTTGTTTATACCAGAACCTGTTATTTCTGTTGCAGTAGAGCCAAAGACTAAAGGGGATATGGAAAAACTTTCTAAGGCACTTACTGCCTTGGCTGAGGAAGACCCTACTTTCAGAGTCAGTACTGACCCTGAAACTAATCAAACGGTGATTGCAGGGATGGGTGAATTACACCTTGAAATTCTTGTTGACCGAATGTTGCGTGAATTTAAGGTAGAAGCAAATATTGGCGCTCCGCAGGTTTCTTATAGAGAAACTATTCGTGCAAGTGCATCAGGCGAAGGTAAATTTGCCAGGCAAACAGGTGGTAAAGGTCAATATGGACATGTCGTTGTAGAAGTTGAACCTGGTGAACCAGGAACAGGATTTGAGTTCGTAAACAAAATTGTTGGTGGAGTAGTGCCTAAGGAATACATCAAACCTGCCGAATCTGGAATGAAGGAGACTTCAGAGTCAGGCGTGATTGCTGGGTATCCACTGATCGATGTCAAGGTAACCCTTGTAGATGGTTCTTATCATGATGTTGACTCATCAGAAATGGCCTTTAAAATTGCAGGCTCAATGGCCTTTAAAGATGGAGTTAGGAAGTGTAATCCTGTACTCCTTGAGCCAATGATGAAGGTGGAAGTCGAAGTGCCAGAGGACTTTCTTGGTTCTGTTATTGGTGACTTGTCCTCACGTCGAGGACAAGTTGAAGGACAGTCCATTGACGATGGACTGTCTAAAGTGAATGCCAAAGTGCCTTTGGCTGAAATGTTTGGCTACGCCACTACACTCCGATCTATGACCCAGGGTCGGGGTATCTTTTCAATGGAGTTCAGCAATTACGAGGAAGTTCCACGTAATGTGGCTGAAGCAATTATCTCCAAGAATCAGGGCAATTCCTGATCTCTAACACCTCTTTTTTACCCCCGATTCTTTAAAACAATGGCCCGCGAGAAGTTTGAGAGGAACAAGCCTCACGTCAACATCGGAACTATTGGTCATGTTGACCATGGTAAGACAACCCTTACGGCAGCAATTACAAATGTGCTAGCCAAGAAAGGGCAGGCCCAAGCCCAAGACTATGGAGACATAGATGGTGCTCCAGAAGAAAGAGAGCGCGGCATAACGATTAATACTGCTCACGTTGAATATGAAACTGAAGGACGACACTATGCGCATGTGGATTGTCCTGGCCATGCTGATTATGTGAAGAACATGATCACTGGTGCGGCTCAAATGGATGGTGCCATCATTGTTGTTGCTGCTACAGATGGAGCGATGGCTCAGACAAAAGAGCACATTCTTCTTGCCAAGCAGGTTGGTGTTCCTTCATTGGTTGTTGCACTCAATAAATGTGACATGGTCGACGATGAGGAAATGATCGAACTCGTTGAGATGGAGATTCGCGAGTTACTTACCAGTTACGATTTCCCTGGTGATGATCTTCCTGTAATACAAGTTTCTGCTCTCAAAGCTTTAGAAGGAGATTCGGATTGGGAAGCAAAGATTGATGAATTGATGAAGGCGGTGGATGATTCAATTCCTGAGCCTGAGAGAGAGATTGACAAGCCTTTCTTGATGGCAGTGGAAGATGTCTTTTCAATTACTGGGCGCGGTACAGTTGCAACTGGCCGAATTGAAAGGGGGAAGGTAAAGGTAGGAGAGGAAATTGAGATTGTTGGCATTAAAGACACTCGTAAGACAACAGTTACGGGTGTTGAGATGTTCCGCAAACTTCTAGATGAAGGTATGGCTGGTGACAATGTTGGCTTGCTGCTTCGAGGCTTGCAAAAGGAAGATATTGAACGAGGAATGGTTCTAGTCAAGCCAGGCTCTATTACACCTCACACTAAGTTTGAAGGTGAGGTATATGTTCTTAAGAAGGAAGAAGGAGGACGCCATACTCCTTTCTTTGCCGGTTATCGCCCACAGTTTTATATCAGAACAACTGATGTGACTGGCCAAATCACAGCATTCACAGCAGATGATGGCAGTAATGTTGAAATGGTCATGCCTGGAGATCGCATCAAAATGACAGGTGAGTTGATTTGTCCAGTGGCAATTGAAAAGAATATGCGTTTTGCGATACGAGAAGGCGGTCGTACAATTGGTGCTGGAGTTGTATCGAAGATTATCGAGTAAATGCTGATGACGAGGATGGCTAGATTTTTCACTGGCCATCCTCTAATCTGAACTCTTCGATCAAGAACCTTTGTTTTGATCGATTTCTACTGAACCTTGAAAATTAATCTTCTCGACCTTTACGGGAAATCATTGGGAATTTGTTATGTCTTCGGCCATTGCTCAGCAAAAGATACGTATTCGCTTAAAAGCATTTGATAGGCGAATGCTTGATCTTTCATGCGAAAAAATTATTGAAACTGCTGACAACACTGCAGCTACCGCAATAGGCCCAATTCCTCTCCCCACAAAAAGAAAGATTTATTGCGTGCTTCGGTCTCCTCATGTTGATAAGGATTCGAGAGAGCATTTTGAAACGCGCACACATAGAAGAATTATTGATATATACAACCCTTCTGCTAAGACCATTGATGCACTGATGAAATTGGATCTGCCCAGTGGAGTTGATATTGAAGTTAAGCTCTGACAACTTAACTTCAACCAAGTTGAGATAATTTCTCTAAGATTTAGTTCTGTTTCTGAGGCTTCCCGTGACCGAATTGGCTGTCAGGGAGTTGCCACTATTTCCTTTGCCAGATGTAGTGCTCTTCCCCAGGGAAGTTTTGCCACTGCATATTTTTGAGTCCCGTTACAGGATCATGCTTCAGAGTGTTTTGGAAAGTGATAGTCGTTTTGGTGTGGTCCGATGGGATCCAGCCAATAAGACAATCTCTGACGTTGGATGTTGCGCAGAGATAATCAAATGTCAGACCTCAGAAGATGGACGCAGCAACATTATTACGCTTGGTCAGCAGAGGTTCCGAGTGCTTGAGCGAATTAGGGAAGCGCCTTTTATTACTGCAATGGTCAGTTGGATAGAGGATGAAGAGGTGCAGAATTCTGAACAGATTAAGAAACTCTCTGAGTCAGTATTACAGGCTTTGAAAGATGTTGTTTCTCTCACAGGTAAGTTGCGGGATTCTGAAGCAACTCTTCCTGATGATTTGCCTGATTTGCCGCGGGAACTCTCGTTTTGGATTGGAGCTCATCTTGCAGGACCTGTTGCTCATGAACAACAGCACTTGTTAGAGCTAACAAGTACCTGGGAGCGCTTACAACGTGAATATGAGATGCTTGACAGTACTAGGCGTCAACTTGCAGCTAGGACGGCTATTAAGGACACGCTTTCCAATGTAGATCAAGCAAACAGTTGATGGACTTTTGGTTTTGGAGTCTGACACTGACTATTGCTTTTTGTTCAATATGTTGGCTCATTTGGTTAAGCAAAGATAGAAGGTATCAATCAAGTCAAAGCGTTGCTTCTGCCTACGATTCTTGGACAAATGATCAACTTCTTGAGAAATTATGGGGAGAGCATGTTCATCTTGGTTATTACACTGGCCCTCTACAAAAAATTGATTTTAGAGGTGCAAAAGTTGATTTTGTTCATGAGCTAGTTCGTTGGAGTGGTTTGGATCAACTTCCAAGAGGATCGAGAGTAATTGACGTTGGATGTGGAATTGGAGGAAGTGCAAGGATTCTGGCTAGGGATTATGGATTTGATGTAATTGGGATCACTATTAGCAGTGAGCAAGTTAAACGTGCTAATGAGTTGACATCTAAGAAACTGTTTTGTCGCTTTGAAGTGATGAATGCTCTTGATTTGAAATTTCCGGATGGAAGTTTTGATGGGGTTTGGAGTGTAGAAGCGGGGCCTCATATGCCAGATAAGCAGCTTTATGCAGATGAAATGTTAAGAGTCCTTAGACCTGGAGGCTTTTTGGCTGTAGCAGATTGGAATTCACGTGACTCTTGTTCTGGTACAAGAAATGTTTTGGAAAGTTTTGTTATGCGCCAACTTTTAAATCAATGGGCACATCCGGAATTTTCAAGTATTAACGATTTTCGAATGAATTTATTAAATAGTCGCTTTTGTGGCAGCTCTGTTGAAATAGATGATTGGACCAAATTTACTATCCCTTCCTGGACAGATTCGATTTTTGAGGGTATTCGCCGCCCAGGCGCAGTTTTGAGCTTGGGTCCACAGGGAGTTATCAAAGGTTTGAGGGAAATTCCAACAATATTGTTAATGCGTTGGGCATTTAAAAATGATCTTATGAGGTTTGGTGTATTTCGCTCCCGTGGTTGATATTTAGGACTCCTCAATGGTTTTACTTTTGTAAGCACCGAAGTGGACTAAATGCTCGCACAAAGGTTCTAATTTCTTGAACAATGTAAGATAAGACTTATTTCTGCAAGAAGATAAATCTAGATCTACAAAGAAGACATATTCACCTAGTTCCCTTTTGGAAGGCCGTGATTCAATTCTACTCATGTTTAATTCTAGGTTTGCAATGTAGGACAGGGCTTTTAATAATGAGCCTGGTTGATTTGCTTTAAGTGAGAAGGCTAGGCTTGCAGTGTTTCCAATGACTTGGGCTTCTTCATGGTTAAGCAAGATGAATCTTGTCCTATTCCCTAAAACATCATTAATTGGGTAAGCAATTTCATTTAGTTCTTGCAATTTGTTTGCTGATCTAGATGCAATTGCCCCGCGAAATTTGCTATTGGTTATCATTCTTACTGCTTCGGCTGTTGAGTTTGTTGGCAGTTGAAGGGCATTGGGCAGATGTTTGTTTAACCATTCGCTGCATTGGGCCAGGGCCTGTGGATGTGAAAGAACTTCAGAAATTTCATTTAAAGATCCGGTGCTTAATAAACAATGACGTATAGGCAGGATCACTTCTCTACGGATGAATAGCTCTGGATGGCTCCACAGAGCATCCAGGCTTGTTGTTACTCCACCTTCTACAGAGTTTTCGATTGGGACTACAGCAGCATCACAAAGTTTCTTTGCTAAATGCTCAATGACTGAGCGCAATCCGACACAAGGAATAAACGTTGGATCCTCTAGTTTTTCAAGCTTGGCAAGGGTATGAGCAGCTTTTTCGGCATAAGTTCCCTCCGGTCCCAGGTAGGCCACTTTTGTTGGCATTGGCTTCAGAGAACAGAAGGGTCGATAGGATCATGGCGCGTCAGTTGCCGATTATGCCTCTGGCTTTCGAAGCCCGACAGAAACTTGATCTGCCGGTTATGAGCAATTCAGACCGTCTTTCTGACTATCTTCTAGAGCAGGAGAGGGTTGTAGGCGCCATGTTGGACTCCAAGAAGCTCACTCTTTTAGGACCAGGCAGTTACCGTTACAACGTAACGAGCTTTAAGGTTTTTCAATTAGAAGTTAATCCAGTTGTTTCAATAGCAGCAGAAAATAGCGATGGCCAATTGCGTATGCATGCCACTGATAGTGAGTTGGATGGCCTGGGTTTGGTTGATGACTTTGAGCTAACTTTGAATGCTGTTCTCGAAGCGACATCCAAAGGTCTTGAGGGGGAAGCATTGCTAGGTGTAACAGTTAGTCCGCCTCCTCTTTTGAAACTAATTCCACGTCAAGTTCTTGAAAGTACTGGCCAGTCGATTCTTAGTACTATTCTTCTTGGGATTAAAGCCCGTGTTAGGAAACAACTAATTGAGGATTTCACTAAATGGTGCAAAGAATAAGTTTGAGTGTTTAGTTAAAAGAGATCTAAATAATTATTTTTGATAGGAATGTTTGACGATGTAAAGGTGTTGGGCCTAAAGCTAGAAGACCTTCTCTATGTAACTTTGTTCCATAACCCACATTAGTTTCAAGGCCATAATTTGGGAAATGTTTCGCTAAACCTTTTATCAGTTGATCGCGAGTTTCTTTCGCAAGAACACTTGCGGCGGCAATTGCTGTGGATTGACTTTCTCCATGGACTAATGTTTTTTGAGGACCTTCCCAAATACTGATTGGAAGTATTCCATCAACTAGGACTAATTTGAATGGTTGTTTAAGTTTTTTCAGTGCTCTTATCATTGCTTTTTCAGTGGCCTTACGAATACCTATTGAGTCGATTTCTGATGAGGAAGCTTGCCCTAGGGCCCAGTCTTTGGATTTTTGCTTAATCAAAGGGACAAGATGAGCCCTTTTTTTTGCACTAAGAAGTTTGCTGTCTTTTAAGCCTTTGTCTAGTAAGTCCTTTTCAGAATCAAGATCAAGTATCACGGCCCCAGCAAATACGGGACCAAACAATGAGCCGCGCCCGACTTCATCTACTCCTGCAATAGTGCTCTGGCTAGGAATCACTTTCGTTAGAAGCTGAGGAGCGACGGCGCCGGCGACGTGGATCCTCTATCTCTTGATCAGATTTCGAACCTTCTTCGGGCTCTGATGATTCAAGATTTTGTATGGATTGAGTCTCTTCACTTGAGTTATTTGTTTCAGGTACAACTTTTGGTTTGATTTCATTCTGAGAGCTTTCGATTGCTTCATCATCATCCATAGGGTTAGCGCTTTCGAGATTTATTCGTGCCTCTGAGTTGCTTCTATTGATAACTCGAGTAGTACCCCCTCCTTTGCCCCTTTTGCGACGACGAGTTACTGCAGCAGTGAGTTGTTTTTTGGCTTCTTCTAGAACTGTTTCTATTTCTTCGCCTTGCCTGACTATGCGAACTAAAAAGTTCTCATTAGATGGTGTTTGATCGAGTAAGAGAACTGGGTTTAATCCTAGGAAGCTAAAAACTTCTTCTTGTTCGGAATCCATACGGACACCAATAAGCTCTGGATCTTGCCTATTTCCTGACACATCATTCGTAGTTGCTTCTGATGTCGTCTCATTAATTGGGCTTTGGAATGAGCTCCCTGAAGGAGGGGCAGCATGAATTGGGATGGAGGTGATTTCATTGCTGCGGTTTCTGATTAATTGGTTGCGACGGAGGTTGTTGTTATTTGCTGATACTTGCTCATCAGACCTGCTCAAACTTGAAGATCTAACTAAGCCAGTTGCTTTGGCCATAGGTTGGAGAAGATCGTGCCCAGGGAGTAAGGGAGTGAGCCCAAGCCCTCCACAGTGTTGACAGGCTTTGCCAAACAATTCATAAATATTTTGACCTTGACGCTTTCTAGTAAGTTCCACAAGCCCTAGTTCTGTGAGCTGGGCTATTTGTGGGCGTGCCGAATCTTCTTTAACTGCTGAGGTGAAATGTTCAAGTAATTGCAGTTGGTCTCGTCGTGATTCCATGTCTATGAAATCAATAATGATCACTCCACCGATATTCCGAAGCTTTAGTTGTCGGGCAATCTCAATTGCTGCCTCACAATTAGTCCATAAAACTGTTTCCCTGGAATTGGCTGAGCGAGTGAAGGAGCCAGAATTGACGTCTATTACTGTTAAAGCCTCAGTTGGCTCGATAATGATGTAGCCCCCTGAAGGCAAATCTACTCTTGGCCTTAATGCATCACTTATGACTGAATTAATTCTGAAATGTTGAAGGAAATCAGTGGATCCATTATGTGCTTCAACCAGTACATTTTGCTTGCCATCTTTGGTTAGAAATTCATTTATTCTTTCGACGGCATTTGCTTGGTCAACTACAACTCTTGCAAGGTCGGGGTTGATGTGATCTCGCAGTACCCGGTGAATGAAGTCTTCGTCTCGATTTAGCAATACAGGGGGGGTAAAGCTTTCTGATGCTTGTTGAATTGCTTCCCATTGTTGTAGAAGGCTTTCAAGGTCATTTATTAGTAATTCTTCATTGATACTGTTAGCTTCACTTCGAATTAAAAGTCCATTCCCTGGCGGCTTTATTAATACTCCTAATGCTCGCAGACGATTTCGTTCGCCCTCAGAGGTAATACGTCGAGAAATATTTACACCCTGTCCATGAGGTTGAAGGACTAGATACCTACCTGGGAGAGAGATATTTCCTGTCAGCCTGGGTCCTTTATTCCCAGTTGGTTCTTTCATAACCTGGACTAAAACTTGTTGCCTAGGCTCGAGGAGTTCTGTAATTCCTGCAGCAGCTTTTTTCAGTCTTAAAGGCCCTAAGTCTGTGACATGAATGAAACCATTTTTTTCACTTTCTCCAATATTTACGAAGGCGGCATCTATACCAGGCAAGACGTTTTCTACTGTGCCTAGAAAGATATCTCCTATTTGATATCGACCTTGGGCGACGATTAATTCATCTATTCGCTCATCTTTGAGCAAGGCTGCTATCCGCAGCTGCTCTGCGATGAAAATTTGCTGGGGCATATATAAAGAAAAGTAGGAGCCCTGCTTGGCTCAGGAATGATTAAAACTTGCAGAAATCCTGCGAAGCTTTGAAAATCCAATAGTCAACGACCAAAGGTCGATAAAAGCAATGTTTGGAGTAGTTGCTCCATTAGGAGGCTTTTATTTATCCGGAGATAACAGACAGAAAGATGCGAGGGGCAACAGGCCTCGATTTACTCAAAATTGGGGTTAAATAAGGCCTGGACGCACTTGTGGCAAAAGATGCCCGGTTTGTCGCGTCTTTGTATGACACTAGCATTTGAGTAACTGAATTTCATCCCTTTGCACATGAGACATCCCAAGTGATTTGCCTAAATATTCCTCTATCCAGTGCTTTACCTGTATTGGTTTAATACTTCTTCCTATAGGATCTATCAAAGCATTGAGTTGAAGTTGGATCCCTTGGTTCCTAGAAAGCTCTGATATTGAATATTTTGTGGGTTTAAGTATTAGTGAGTTTAGTTCATTCCGACAGTTTCTTGTTCTTGGCCTTCCTTTCTTATCAGTATCATTCCAAATTAGTTCTTCAGATTTAAGGATATGATCTATAGATTCTTGCCATTCAAAGTGTCGAAGCCTGTCTCCTGAAATGACTTGTAGTTCGAAACTCCAGACTGAAGAATAAAGCTCTTTGTTAATTGTACTTTTAGATGTGGGAATGCTTTTTGCTTCAATTATGTTTAGACCTTTCGGTAGGTTTTCTTCGAGCTTTTTTTTCACTTTTTCATGATGCACTTCTTCGAAGAAATCGATTTCCATCCATTCTCCAAATGCTTCAACCCCTAGTGGTAAAGCCAGGGCAATTTTTAAACGTGGCAAGGGATGAAATCCTTCGCTGTAACTAACTGGCAATTGACTACGTCGAAGTGCTCTTTCAATTAAACGAACAATATCTAGATGACTAAGTAGATCTATTGGCTTTGTTTTTGAAAAGCGGAAGCGGATTCGGCAAGCTCTTTTATTTGGAGGAGATTGAGGAGGTTGTCGCTTTGGGATTGAAGGAGCCGGAACAATAACGTTGTGACCTAGTTCAGGTCCACAAACTCCACATGAGCTGCATTTTTCAAAGGAACAATCAGGAGTTATTTGTTTGTTTAAGGCATTTACAAGATCTTTGGCTAGCCAGCTTTTAGTTATGCCTGTATCAATGTGGTCCCATGGAAGATTCTGTGCGCAAAATTGATTCAGATCTCCATGATTTAGTGCTTCTATAGCACTCCAAAAGCCCATTTCAAGTTTCCTGTATTTCCCTTCCAGTCCTGCTTCCTTAATGGCTTGAGACCACGCTTCATAAGTACGGTCTAAAGATTCGAACCATGCATCCATTCCAGCCCCTTTTCTCCAAGCCGCCTCTATAACTCTTGAGAGACTTCTATCACCTCTCCCGATGAAATCTTCCATTGAAGATAGGCGAACATCGGTGAAATTTCCTTTAATACTTTTAAGAGAGCGAAATCTGCTTTTTAATAGCTTTTGCCGCCGCTCTAATTCTTGATTGGAAACATTGTGCCATTGAAAAGGTGTATGAGGTTTTGGGGTGAAGTTACTTATGGTTATGTTTAACTTTAAGTTTCCTAGATCTTTGCATTTTTCTTGAAGCATCTGACAAGTACCAGCGATGCCTAGAACGTCTTCATCATTTTCTCCAGGAAGTCCAATCATAAAATAGAGCTTGATTTTTTTATATCCGTTTTCCATTGCCTTGCGAACACCTTGTAAAAGATCAGCATCAGTTAGCCCTTTATTAATAATGTCTCTGAGTCTTTGTGTTCCTGCTTCAGGGGCAAAAGTCAATCCAGATCTTCTACTACCACCAAGAATATGAGCAATGTCATCATTAAATCTATCTATTCTTTGGCTGGGTAATTGCAGTGAGATGTTTTGCTTATTTAGTCTATTCCGCAGCTCCATTCCTACGGCAGGTAAAGCTAGATAATCGCTACAGCTGAGAGAGAGAAGAGAAAAGTCGCTATAGCCAGTTTTTTGCATGCCTGTTTCAATGGCATTGATTACTTCTTTTGGACTTACGTCTCTGGCTGGCCTTGTAAGCATTCCTGGCTGACAAAAACGACATCCACGTGTACAACCTCTCCTGACTTCTACTGTTAAGCGATCATGGATGGTTTCTATATGGGGAACTAAGCCAATGGCATAGTGCGGAATTGGGGTTGCGACACGCCTAATGATTTTTTTTGGTGTACTTTGATGAAGTGGTTCAATTGTGGTTTTACTTGCATTAAATTTATAGAGAGAGGGGATATAGACACCAGGAATTTCTGAAAGATCGCGAAGCAATTCAGAACGTGAAATGTTGCCATTTTTAGATTCACCAATTACTAGCCCAATTTCTGGTAAAAGTTCTTCACCATCACCTAGAGCAAAAAAATCAAAGAAATCTGCATAAGGTTCTGGATTACTTGTGGCTGTGGGACCACCAGCAAAAATAAGTGGGGGAGAATCTGGATGATTTATAGCCAGATCTCCACGATCTTTTGCATAAAGCGGTATATCCGCAAGGTCCAACATTTCTAAGATGTTGGTAGCCCCTAGTTCATAGCTAAGACTGAAGCCAAGTATGTCGAATGAGAAAAGTGGTTTGCGATTTTCCAGGCCAAATAAAGATTGACCAGTTTGTCTGAGGCGTTCAGCAAAATCAGGAGCAGGAAGATATGCTCTGTCACATATTTGTCCTGGTATTGCATTCAATATTGAATAGAGAATGATATGGCCCGAGTTACTTATTCCAACTTCATATAACTCTGGATATGTAAGTCCCCAACGTACTTTGGCTGTTTCCCAATTGCGTTCCTTTACTCCTAATTCATGCCCTAAGTAGCGAGCAGGCTTATTGATATCAGGATCAACTAACTTTTCAAAGATGATTGGATTGAGGCGGTTAGTTGATGGAGCTGTCTTTTTCAAGGGAATGGGGACCATAGACAAAGTTCTCCCTTAGATACATCGTATGGATGGACTCCACAGATGGACACTTTTCGTAGCAGGATGAACTTGGTTGATGCATTTGCTTTCGTGGTTCAGGTCAATTCGAATTATCTAAAACTCAAAGCGGGATATTTGTTCCCAGAGATTGCTCGAAGAGTTCAGGAATTCAGTCAGCGCCAGGTTAATGCTGATCTTATTCGCCTAGGCATTGGAGATGTAACAGAACCTCTGCCATTGGCTTGTCGAAATGCAATGAAGCAGGCCATTGATGAGATGGGTACAGAGGTTGGCTTCCATGGGTATGGACCAGAACAAGGATATAGCTGGTTGAGAGAAGCTATTGCTAAATCCGATTACCAGAAACGTGGCTGTGAAGTAAGTGCAGATGAAATTTTCGTTTCTGATGGCTCTAAATGTGATAGCAGCAATATTCTCGATATTCTTGGAGATAGTAATCATATTGCGGTAACAGATCCTGTTTACCCGGTTTATGTGGATAGCAATGTGATGTCAGGCCGGACTGGGATTGCTGGAGAGTCTGGAAGATATGCCGGTCTTTCCTATCTTCCAATCAATGCAGAAAATAATTTTGAGGCAAGTCTTCCTGAAAAGCCTTTGGATTTGATCTATTTGTGTTTCCCTAATAATCCAACTGGTGCAACTGCAAGTAAAAAACAGCTTGCAAATTGGGTTTCTTATGCCAACAAAAATGACGCATTGATTTTATTTGATGCGGCTTATGAAGCATTTATTCAAGATGAATCTTTGCCGCATTCGATTTATGAAATAGATGGTGCTAAAGATTGTGCTATTGAATTTCGTTCTTTTTCTAAGAATGCAGGATTTACAGGAACCCGCTGCGCATTTACTGTGATTCCAAAAAATCTTAAAGGTAAAACTTCTAATGGAAATCTTGTGGATCTTTGGAGTTTGTGGAATCGACGTCAGAGTACTAAATTTAATGGAGTTAGTTATATAGTTCAACGCGGAGCGGAAGCTGTTTATTCAAAAGAGGGTCAGATAGAAGTTAAGGCACTTGTCAGCTTTTATATGGAAAATGCAGCAATAATCAGAAGTTGTTTAACTAAGGCAGGATTTACAGTTTATGGTGGTCAAAATGCTCCATACGTATGGATTAAAGTTCCTGATGGGATGAGCTCCTGGGACTTCTTTGACTTTTTGCTTCAAAAGGCATATGTGGTTGGGACACCAGGTAGTGGTTTTGGTAGTTCTGGAGAAGGCTATTTTCGTCTTTCTGCATTTAACAATCGAGTAAATGTTGAGAAGGCTATGCGACAGATAGCCAGTATTTCTTGAAATACTTTGTCTATCAAAATATTCTCAAGTCTCATGAGAATAAAAGTTCAACAACTTTTCCTTTAGTGGAGTTTATGATGTCTGGTCAAAGTGGAGCTACAGTTTTAGAAAAGAAACCTGAGACTATAAGAAAGACATCGCCTAGATATAAGGTTTTACTTCACAATGATCCTGTCAATACTATGGAATATGTTGTAGAAACCTTGCGAAGTGTGGTCCCTCAGCTGAGCGAGCAGGATGCAATTGCAGTGATGCTTGAGGCTCATAAAACGGGTATTGGCCTTGTCATAATATGCGACCTTGAACCTGCAGAATTTTATTCTGAGACTCTTAACTCCAAGGGCCTAACTAGTACCATCGAAAAAGAAAACTGATTAGCACATTGCTTTACTATTGGAAAGGTTGGTTAACTCAGAAATATCTCTGGATTCCGACTATTACATTAATCCCCGTAGTTTACTTGGTGGGATGGATCCTTTCGCAGCTATTTAGTTTTGCCTTCTTAAAATTAGCTCAGAATCAGATTGCATTGATAGGAACTATTTTTAGCTTTTCTGTGTTTTTACTATTGATGCCAAGTTGGTCTAGATATAGATGGAACCATGCGAATTACATTACTTCTCTTGGCTTAAATTGGCTGCCTTTGAATAGATCTATAAAATCTTTATTCAGAGGATTTTTTTATTCTTTTGTTTTGATTTCTTTCATTTTAATACCTGTTTTATCTACATCTTGGGGTCATTGGAAAGGAGAGTTAAATATAGGTGTTTTACTTAATGCAATTGCTTTGGCTATAGGAGTTGGGTTCGCAGAAGAAGTTATTTTCCGTGGTTGGCTTTTGACCGAAATGAATTTTCTAGTTCGTCCTCAGCTGGGATGTATTTTTCATGCGTCAATTTTTAGCGTTGTGCATGCACGTTTCAATATTGGTTTTTGGCCTCTCATAGGAATACTGATTGGACTATTTCTATTAGGACTGGCCTTGGCACTCATTAAAAAGCTTGATATAGGTTCATTATGGGGATGTATCGGCCTCCATGGAGGATTGGTAGGTGGATGGTTTGTTGTCTCTAATGGTTTGGTTCAATTTTCTCCTGATACACCAGGTTGGTTATTTGGGCCCGGTGGATCTGAATTGAATCCTATTGGGGGCTTTTTAGCTATTTTTGCTCTTTTGTTGTTTCTTATTGGTCAGCGTATTGCATTTGCAATAGGCCGAGCCCCTTTCAAAGGTGCTCGCAATGATTCTTCTAGAGGGGCTTTCCCATAGTCACGTTCTAGTAATTCCATTACTGTTCTTCCGAAGTTTTCGGGATTTTTATCAAAGGCTTCCAGGCATATCTTTCCAAAAGTTTTTCCCATTGGCTCAGGATTCCATAGAAGTTTCCTTGCTGTCCAAGGCATCATGCTCATTGGGTTATACCCTGGCTTGATTATTCCTTTTTCAAAGCCATATTGCTCTAAGTGAGTATGTGGTTGAAGCCCAATAAAGAAGATTGCGGCTTCAACTTTTTCGGGGCCAAAAATACGTTCGATTTCTCTATGATATGTAATTGTTTGCCGAATGGTTTCAGGCTTCTCATCAATAACATTGAATGAATAATTAACCGAAACATTCGCATTGAAGCCTGCCTTGGCAAGCATTTCACAGTTCTCTAGAACTGTCCTTAGATTATAGCCCATTCTCATTTTTCTTGTAAGCTCTTGCGACCCAGAAGTTATTCCAATTTCAAAGTAGCTCATCCCTGTCTCAACCATTAATTTGGCCAATTCATTATCAATATTATCTGCTCGTATATATGCTGCCCATTGAATATCCTTGAGGCCAGCTTCTTTAATTGCTATCAATAGTTCCTTGGCATCTTCTATGTAACGTTTGGCAGGTATAAACTGTGCATCTGTAAACCAAAAGCTCCTGACCCCTAATTCATATAGCTGGCTCATTTCTTTGACGACTTCTTTTACAGGGTTTACACGCACTTGCTTCCCCTCAACGACTGTATAGATGCAATAGCAGCAATTGTGAGGACAGCCTCTTTTAGTTTGCACTCCAATATAGAAATCACCCCCCTCGAAATACCAATCTAGTTGTGACCATATAGAGGCAATATATTTATAATCACACGCTGTCTTGGGACGGCTAATTGGATTCTCATGGATAAGTCCTGGCCTTATTTGTTCACCTGCTACAAAACACCTCTCTTGCTTTATTGATTCTCCAAGAAGTAATTTTTCTAGTAAAGGTTCTCCTTCTCCTACCGAAACAATTGTTCCTTTTGGAAGTGATTTCCCAAGTTGCTCATAAAACACGCTTACTGCTCCACCACCTAAAACCGCTCTTGCATGTTTTTTATGAGTTTGGGCATGACTAAGACCTTTTTTTATGAGACGTTGATTCCTCCAAAGTTCGCCATAATGACTAGTCATTAGCCTCAAGCCGCCTATGGCTCCTCTTAATCTTTTGAGAGGGTTGCGTGCATAAAAAACTTCAAATGAGTTTTGAAGTGGATTCCCTCCTCTCCCATCAACTGGTGCATATATTTGAATATCCCTCCATGAAAAAACTAATAATGAAGGGTGAAATTCATTGATATTTGCAATTAATGCTGGCTCAACATCAAGTACTGGTATGGCTGCTAGGTCAAGAATCTTTTGAGGCAGTCTTGGAAAACATTTGTGCAAATGATCGGCTAGGTATATAGGTCCAATTGGGAATATTGGATTGCATGGAAGGCGAACAAATAAGACTTTCTCGGCTTCTGATGCTTTAGCCAAGACCTTTGCTGAAGGAGATGTATGAGAGGCAATGCTACTCATTAGTCAATCTTGGTCGAATTTACGTGAGGTTCACCTTGAGAGAGACGCTAACAATTGGCCGCAAAGCTTTTCTAATTGTAAGTGTACTAACTTTCTTTTTCAGAAGGCGTTTTGAGCCATTCGAGCTTTGGGCTTGAACGAATTGCTTTTCCAACGGCAAATGAAAGGTACCTTGCTGTTCAATTCTCAGGCAACTGATTAAGAATAAATCCATTAGAAACTGCTTATGGATTTACAAAGCCTTTTAACTTCATCCCGCAAATTGCACAATTTTCCTTTAAAATCCTTGCGGCAGGTTGTACCTGTCCTTACTAACCGTCCCTTTGGGACTTTTTACACGTCCTCATGACCACCCTTCAACAGCAGCGTTCTGCGTTGCTTAAAGGTTGGCCGCAGTTCTGCGAGTGGGTCACTTCTACCAATAACCGTCTATATGTCGGTTGGTTTGGAGTTTTGATGATCCCTTGCCTGTTATCGGCCACCATTTGTTTCATCATTGCCTTCATTGCGGCACCACCGGTTGATATCGATGGTATCCGCGAGCCTGTTGCAGGTTCTTTGATGTATGGCAACAACATCATTTCTGGTGCTGTTGTGCCTTCTAGTAATGCCATTGGTATGCACTTCTACCCAATTTGGGAAGCTGCATCAATTGATGAATGGCTTTATAACGGCGGTCCTTACCAGCTGATTGTTTTCCATTTTCTGATCGGTATTTGCGGTTGGATGGGACGTCAGTGGGAGCTTTCATACCGTTTAGGCATGCGTCCTTGGATTTGCGTTGCTTATTCCGCTCCTGTGTCTGCTGCTTTTGCAGTGTTCCTTATCTATCCATTCGGACAAGGTTCATTGTCTGATGGTATGCCTCTTGGCATCTCAGGAACCTTCAACTTCATGTTTGTGTTCCAAGCTGAGCACAATATCCTGATGCATCCTTTCCATATGCTTGGTGTCGCAGGCATGTTTGGTGGAAGTTTGTTCTCAGCGATGCATGGTTCGCTTGTTACTTCATCCTTGATTCGTGAAACTACTGAGAACGAATCACAGAACTATGGCTACAAGTTTGGCCAAGAAGAAGAGACCTACAACATTGTTGCTGCACACGGTTACTTTGGTCGTTTGATCTTCCAATACGCCAGCTTTAATAACAGTCGTAGCCTTCACTTTTTCTTAGCGATCTTCCCGGTTGTTTGCGTTTGGTTTACGTCCATGGGCATTTGCACCATGGCCTTCAACTTGAATGGCTTTAACTTCAACCAGTCGATCCTTGATGCTCAAGGTAAGGTCGTTCCAACTTGGGGTGACGTTCTGAACCGCGCCAACTTAGGTATGGAAGTAATGCATGAGCGTAATGCTCATAACTTCCCTCTAGACTTGGCAGCTGCTGAGACCACTTCTGTGGCATTAGTTGCTCCTGCTATTGGTTGAGCTTCAGTAAATTTGGTTTAGAGAGGCAATAAGGTTTCCCTTGCCTCAGCCTTCAAGCCCCCTCTAACGAGGGGGCTTTGCTTTTGCGTTTCAAAAAGCCCATTAAAAGAGCCGGTGACTGGATTTGAACCTGCGACCTACTGATTACGAATCAGTTGCTCTACCTCTGAGCTACACCGGCAGCAAAGGGAACCTAACATTGTTGTTTCTGTTTTGAGAATCTGTTGACTGAGAAATCTCCCTCTTCCAAAATTGATCCAAAGCTTAGAGAAAGACTTCTGAAAGAATCTAAAAGCCCTTATCTGGGTTTGCGGAGAGTTTTGTGGATTGCTTTTTTTGGCTCTTCATGTCTTGGACTCTTTGTTATGTGCTTGAGGGCACTTTCTGGGAATATGGTTACTTTAAATGATGCCTTAATACAGTTTTGTGCTCTTTTGCTCTTTAGTTCTTTGTTATATTTTGACCGATCCAGAAATAATTAAATATATAATCAATGATAGATAATCACATGGTAAAATTCTAATTATTTCAAGGAAATCTTGTGGCTAAATTTGTTTCTATTAGTTTTGCAATTTTCTTTTTTGGGTAACAAATTTATATGCTTCAATGTTGTCACCTTCTTTCCAATTAGAGAATCGATCGCAACCTAATCCACATTCGAAACCAGTGGCAACTTCTTTGACGTCATCCTTATTGCGACGGAGAGAGTCGAGATCTCCTTCGAAGACTATTTGAGAGTCTCGCTTTACTCGAACACGACAGTTTCGTTGTAATTTCCCATTGGTTATATAGCAACCTGCTACTGAGCTCTTGCCAATGGTAAAGATAGCTCGAACTTCGGCATTGCCTAATGCTTCTTCAATCATTTCTGGCTCTAGAAGTCCTTCCATGGCCAGTTGAATGTCTTCTAGCAGTTTGTAGATCACTTCGTAGTCTCTAACGTCCACACCAGTTGCATCAGCTGCTCGTTTGGCTCCAGATGCCATTGAGGTGTTAAAGCCAACTACTACTGCTCCTGATGCGGCAGCTAGATCTATGTCAGTTTCTGTTATCTCTCCTGGTGCTGAAAGTAAAACCCTTACTTGGACTTCATCTTTGGGTAGTTGTTCGAGTGACCCAAGAATTGCTTCAACACTACCTTGTACATCAGCTTTCAAGATGAGATTTAGTTCTTTAAGCTCTCCTTCACTTGCCTGACTTGACATCGCTGATAGGGATACTCGCCTAGATGCCATTTGCTGTGCCAGTCGTGTTGCGCGTGCATCTGAAGCGCGTTCTCCTACTACTGACCTTGCAGATTTCTCGTCTGGATAAACTTCGAACTCATCCCCTGCAGTAGGTACTTCGCTGAAACCAAGTGCTTCAACAGCACTCGAAGGGCCACTTGTTTTTAATCTTGCTCCATTTTCATCGACCATCGCTCTGACTTTTCCAAGTACTGGCCCAGCAGCAACTACATCCCCTGATCTCAAGGTGCCATTTTGGATCAATAGTGTTGCGACTGGACCCTTGGCTTTGTCTAGATGCGCTTCAATAACTGTTCCTTTTGCTAGGCGATCAGGATTGGCTTGAAGATCTTCCACTTCAGTAACTAGCAATATCATTTCTAGAAGTTTGTCGATATTTTCACCTTTGATTGCACTGACGGGTACCATCACGACATCGCCTCCCCAATCTTCAGCAATTAAGTTTTGTTCTGAAAGCTCTTGCTTTGCTCGATCTGGATTAGCTCCTTCTTTATCGATCTTGTTAATGGCAACAACTATTGGAACTTCTGCGGCACGTGCATGACTAATGGCTTCCAATGTCTGAGGACGTACACCATCATCAGCG
>QCGF01000008.1 GCA_003278175.1 Prochlorococcus sp. AG-363-P15 | reverse complement strand
TAACTCTTTGCTAAGGCGGCAATTTCTGTGAAGCTTTGTGGGTCTACTAAGGCTAATTGGGCAAGCATTTTTCTATTAAGACGAACATCTGCTTTCTTTAAGCCACCAATTAGTCGGCTATAGCTAATGCCATTGATTCTTGAGGCTGCATTAATTCGAGCTATCCATAGGCGTCGGAAATCTCGTTTTCTACGTCTTCGGTCTCGATAAGCATTGCAAAGAGCTTTCATGACTCGTTGATTTGCGGTACGAAAAAGGGTTCCATTGCTCCCTTTAAAACCGCGTGCCAAACGGAGTATTTTGTTCCGCCTTTTACGAGCTACATTGCCTCTTTTTACGCGTGCCATAGGAGTTGATTGATAGTTTAAGAATCAGAAGATTTTGCTGCAGTTAGCTTTTTGTTATGCGTAAGGGAGCATCAGACTGACATTGTCCGCATCTCGATCATCTACAACAGCTTTGGTTGCAAGGTGTCTTTTGAGTTTTGGGCTCTTGTGGTCGAGTAAATGATTGCGGAATGCTCTACGACGCATAAATTTACCAGTGCCAGTTGCTTTGAACCGCTTTGCAGCAGATTTGCGGGTCTTTAGCTTTGGCATCTGATTTATTCCAAGCACAATCGATAACATTACTTCTTTGACCTGCCTAAGGCCAAATGGAGAGATTTGTGTTACTGAACACTTATGCAGATGCTCCTGTTCTCACCCATTACTTGAATGATCTTTAAAAAGCTTGTCTTCACAGGCCTCTTCATTAGTATTTCGGGGCTTTTGTCTGGATGTAAGACGGACTCTTTAATAAAATCAAATGAATCTATTTCTATTGCTAGTCCTCGTTCCCAAGAGCACTCTGCTCGTCCCTTGAGCTTTCATTCCTCGCTTTTAGTTGGTTTAAAGCCATATCTAGGGAGAGGTACAACTGATTTAAGACGGGCTAAAGAGTTGCATTTAAAAAGTTTAGGTAAGCCTTTAGTTCTAAAAGATGCAAATGGTTTAACACATAAATCGAGTGCTATAGCTATTACTTGGCGTAAAGTCCCTTTATTAAAAGAACAAATAATAGAAAGGCAAGTTGCGGGACCTTTCGCAAGCTTTGAATCGGCAGAGCGTTTAGCTCTGAGGTTGCGGAATAAAGGGTTGCCGGCAGTTGTCGCTCATCCAAATGAATGGGAAGTATGGGTTTCTAAAGATTTTGTTTTACCTAAGGAGATGGGCTTTGCATCCTGGAAGCAAACTAAACACTCAAAGATAGTTCCAGCTTTAAAAGGACAAAGTGGAGAACTTTTATTATCTGGCCCTTTAAAGATTGCTGCACCGGATGGGTTGTTGTTGGGGCAAGGCGTTTACTTTGGTCCTTTTTGGTTGAAGGCTGATTCATATGGAAGCTGGACATTGGTTGAACAGGTACCAATGGAGCGCTATCTGTTGGGAGTAGTGCCGCATGAGATTGGCTTTAGTGCTCCGCAAGCGGCGCTTGCTACACAAGCAGTATTAGCTCGTACTTGGGCATTAGCGAATAGTCACCGCTTTGCTGTTGATGGCTATCACCTTTGTAGTGATACTCAATGTCAGGTCTATAAAGATCCACAGAAAGCTAATTCAAGAATCAAAAATGCAATATCTCAAACAGCTGGAAAATATTTAAGTTCGCAGAGGAAACCAATTCATGCTGTTTATCACGCTAGTAATGGAGGTGTTATGGCTGCGTCTACTGAGGCTTGGTCAATGGAGCCATTGCCTTACTTGCAAGCTCGTTTAGATGGGTCTAACAAGTGGCGAAAAAGCTTTAATTTGCCACTCGTTGATAATTCGACTTTGAAGAGTTTTTTGTCTAAGCAAGATGGTGCATATGGCAATGCTCATCCAAGGTTTAGGTGGACTCGTACGTTGAATGCTGAAGATTTAAAGGCAGCACTGCCGTTATTTCAAGATTCCAATACTCTGCCTAAGAGTGTAAAAGTTCTTAAAAGAGGAGCTAGTGGCAGAGTCCTTTCTTTAGAGATTGCTTCAGAAGACAATAAATTGCGAATGGTTTTGAAACTTGATGAGATTCGGAGAATGCTACGTATGTTGCCAAGCACATTATTTGTTGTAAATGAATTGAAAGAAGGTTATTGGCAGTTTATTGGAGGCGGCTTTGGCCATGGTGCTGGCCTTTCTCAGGCTGGTGCAATTGATTTGGCCCAAAGAGGGTGGCAAGTTTCAGAGATTCTGCGACATTATTACCCTGGTTCAACTTATAGAACTTTGCAGGACTTGCCTAAAGCCCCTTAGAGTCCCTGCACTTCGGGAAAAGCCATGGCTGCGGCTGCTGTAAAGGGACAGTACCGACGTGGCAAGACAGCTTTGTTCTTGATCGCTTGTGGCTGGGCAGGTGCAGCTCCGCATTGGCTTGAGCCCGCAAAGAGTCTTTGGCCAGCAGTTACCTTGGTTTTTGTTCTTGCAGGATATGGTTTAAGAACTGTTTATTTACGGGATAAAGGCCAAAGGACCGTGAATTCCAATTCACTGCAATCTATTGACCAAGAAAATTTGCCTTTTGTTGATGTATTGGTTGCAGCAAGAGATGAAGAGTCTGTAATTCGTCGACTAGTTGAACGTATTGCCTCATTGAATTATCCAAAACATAAGATTTCTACTTGGATTATTGATGATGGAAGCACTGATCGAACGCCAGTTTTATTAGATCAGTTGAAGCAAAAGTTTGGAAATTTGCATGTGATCCGACGTACTAGATCGGCTGGGGGGGGGAAGTCTGGGGCTCTTAACACTGCGTTGAAAGAGGTCAAAGGTGATTGGTTGTTGATTCTCGATGCTGATGCCCAATTGCAAGATGATTCGCTCAAGCGTCTTGTTTCATATGCAATAACAGGTGGCTGGGCTGCGGTTCAATTAAGGAAAGCAGTAATAAATTCTTCTCACAATCAATTAACTCGTTGCCAGGCAATGGAAATGGCAATGGATACGGTGATTCAACAGGGTCGTTTAAGAGGTGGTGGAGTGGTTGAACTCAGAGGGAATGGCCAATTAATCAATCGAATTGAGCTTGATAAAGCTGGAGGGTTTAATGAGGACACAGTGACTGATGATCTTGATTTAAGTTTTCGGTTACTTATTTCTGGCGCTTTAGTTGGAATCCTTTGGGATCCACCAGTTTATGAAGAGGGAGTGGAAACAATTCTTGCTTTATGGAAACAGAGAAAACGTTGGGCAGAGGGTGGCTTGCAGAGATTTTTTGATTATTGGCCGTCATTGATTTCAAGTCGACTTAGCTTTTCACAGCGAAGGGATTTGGCTTGTTTTTTTCTTCTTCAATATGCTCTACCACTTGTATCATTTGCGGATTTGATTACCGCCCTTCTTACTAAATCAATGCCTGCGTATTGGCCTCTTTCAATAGCTGCTTTTAGTATTTCAGGATTGGCTTATTGGCAAGGCTGTAGAACTGAAAGCGAAGGTCCTGAATTGCCATCTCCTAGTCCTTTAAGAATATCAATTGCTATTGCTTATTTGGCACATTGGTTTTTAGTCATACCTTGGGTAACTATCCATATGGCATTGTTCCCAAAAGATCTTGTGTGGGCAAAAACTAATCATCATGGTTAATCATTAAAGGTTTCAGATTTCTATATCTAAAACTTTTCCATTAAAGAATTCAGCAAGGTTTTTTGCCTTGTTATCAATTTCCTCGTCATTATGGGGCACATTGTTAATGGCAGGCTTTTCTTGAATTAAGTCTGACTCTTTTTCTTTTTTAGGGATGGAAGTAGAAGATTTTTGTATAGATAAATTCGATTGAACTTTTTTATCACTTTCTAAATCTTCATCTACTGTCTGATTAGTTGATATTGACCTAACGTCTTGTGAATTGCTGAAACTTTTTTCTAGTGTGCTCTCAAGCAATAGCTTTCTATTTCCACCTAATGTTTCATTGATTGCGGTTTCTATAAGGCTGACTCGGCTTTGAACCATGCCTATCCAGTTAGATGATACTTCTACAACCACTTTGGATGCAGTTAAGCTCACAAGCTTGGCTTGCTGTGATAGGAGCATTCTTGTTGAAGGCAGTTCAAGCTTTCCAAGAATTTGTCGCCATAAATCTGATAAATTTTCTTTTGATTCAAGGTTGGGTGTACTTAGATCATCTTTGATGATTGGCTTTGTTTCAGAAGTTTTGTCTTCTGACTTGAAACTTTCTGATTTATCCTCGAGTACTTGCTTCTTACTTGAAGACAAAAACTCCGTCGGAAGAGTTTTAATTTTTTGACCGCTTACTTCTTTAACATGATTCTCTGAGAGAAGGCCTAGGAGCAAAACTTCTAGCCAGAGACGTGGTTGATTGCTTTGACGAAGTTGATATTCTGTACCTTTTAATCTTGCTTGCCATTGAAAGAGTTTTTCTATTTCTAAACTGTTTGCTAATTCTCCTAATTGTTCATTTAATTCATTGGAAAAACTGGTTAGATCATGGCGATTGGGTGCTGCTTTGAGAAGTACTAGATCTCTAAGTATCGATGCCAACCCTTGAAGCACAGGTAGTGGATCCCTTCCCTGATCAAGAAGTGTGCGGCAAGTTTCCAAAAGTGTGATTGGGTCTTTATTGCTTAAGGCATTAGTTAGTGTTATTAGTTCTTCCTCAGGAATAGCGCCTAACAAATCCCAGACTGATTCGATTTTGATTGGTTGAGGTAGAAGGCTTAATTGGTCGAGCATACTTTCGGCATCCCTTAATCCACCTTGAGCTCTTTGTGCAACTAAATCTAAGGCCTTAGTTTCAATAGAAATCTCCTCTTGAGTAGAGATCATTTGGAGATGCTTACTTATTTCTTTGATTGGAATTCTTCGAAAGTCAAAGCATTGGCAACGGCTCAGAATTGTTGGTAGAACACGCTGAGGATCTGTAGTTGCCAAGACAAATACGACTTTTTCAGGAGGCTCTTCTAAGGTTTTTAATAGAGCGTTGAAGGCTGCAGTTGAAAGCATATGGCATTCATCTATTACATAAACTTTCCACCTTGCTTGAACAGGGGCAAACCTTGATCTTTCAATGAGCTCCCGGATATTGTCGACTCCCGTATTTGAAGCGGCATCTATTTCTATTACGTCTAATGATGTCCCTAAAGAAATCGTTTTGCAGATTTCACATTGCCCACAGGGTTCTGGAGTGGGATTTTTGCTTGATTGACAATTTAGTGATCGAGCAAGGATTCTTGCACTTGAGGTTTTCCCTGTGCCACGTGGTCCACTGAAGAGATATGCGGGTGCTATCCGATTTGTAATGAGTGCTTGTTTAAGGGTGGCCGCGATGCTTTGTTGACCAACTAGATCGTCGAAGCGTTTTGGTCTGTATTTGTGGTGCAGCGGCTGGTATGCCTTGCTCATGCGCTGCTTGCAGTATTTAGAGAATACTCATTTTTTAGGGTTTGTTGTGTTAAGGAGACTAGTAATTTCAGCTTCAACATTTTCTATACCATTCAATTGATCTGCAAGAGCTTGCCCTTTGAGAAGAAGTGATTGGGAAATTTGATTTGAACCTTGGCTGTTATTTGTTTGTGAGTCTTTGTTTAGCCAGCTTTCGACTTCTTCTAATGTGGACTCGAGTTTATAAGTTATTGCTTTTCTTAATTTTTCAAGGTTTTTGATTGCTTGCTTAGCTTTGTTCCTAGAAGCTTCATCGGCAAGTCCTTTTTTTAATAAAAGATTTAACCCTGTAAATAGTGCTGCTGGCATTAATTGACCTATTGCTATGGAGCTAAGACTGCCATTTTTCAACCAGTCTTCCATTTGATTGCTGCGATGTGTCCCCGTTTTGCACCAGGTTGCAAAATGCTCACAATTATTGAACAGTAAATTATACCTTTGCTCTCCAAGACGGTTCATTGCTCGACGCAAAGTGACCCCATTTGGTGATGCATTTTCATGAGTCACAACACTAAAAATCTGGCCTTTACAAAATTCTTTAATTGAACTTCTAATGATTGCTTTTCCTTCTAAATAATGAGCCACTGTTCCATCACCTAAATCGATTCCATGATGCGTGAAAAGACCATGTTGTCTAAGAACCTTTAGGTGATCAGCTGCAGCCATTAATTAAGCAGGCTTTTGTTCAGATCGCTCCTCATTTGAAGGAAGTTCTAATACCTTGCCCCCAGTGTGGTCATCAACCATTGCTCGGGTAATAGTGAAACTCTTTATGTTTTTCTTTGATGGAAGGTCATACATTAGTTCAAGCATTAACTCTTCAACAATTCCTCTTAAAGCTCTTGCGCCAGTTTTGCGACGGTGAGCTTCTTGCGCAATAGCTTTAACAGCTTTATTTTCAAATTCGAGTTCTACATTATCCATACTGAGTAGGGTTTTGAATTGTTTAACAAGTGCATCTCTTGGTTCGGTAAGGATTGATTCCAAAGCCTCGGCATCGAGGGGGTCAAGGACCGCACTAACTGGTATTCGTCCAATAAATTCTGGAATTAGGCCATAGCGCACTAGATCATCTGGCTCCAGGTGATGAAGCACTTCATGTGTTTTTAAATCTCGATTGACAAGGTTTTTCCCTCGATTATCTGTTTGCATGAAACCTATGGAATTACGGCCCAATCTTTTTTGAATTACATCCTCGAGGCCAACAAAGGCTCCGCCACATATAAAAAGTATTTGGCTTGTATCGATTTGAATGCAATCGTGATATGGGTGTTTCCGCCCTCCTTGTGGGGGTACATTTGCAACAGTTCCTTCCAGCATTTTTAGTAAAGCTTGTTGAACTCCTTCGCCAGATACGTCACGTGTAATTGATGGGTTTTCGCTTTTTCGAGCAATTTTATCTATTTCATCAATATAAATAATCCCTCTTTGGGCAAGATCTACATCCATATCTGCTTTCTGCAGAAGCCGTAGAAGGATGTTCTCTACATCTTCACCTACATAACCTGCTTCGGTTAATGTGGTTGCATCAGCAACTGCAAAGGGAACATCTAACAGCTCTGCGAGGGTTTGAGCAAGAAGTGTTTTGCCACAACCAGTTGGTCCAATTAATAATATATTTGATTTGTGCAATTTGGTTGCTGTTTGGTCAGCTTCGCCTTTTCCATCTCCTTGCCAGGCAAGTCTTTTGTAGTGGTTATACACTGCGACTGAAAGGATTTTTTTAGCTGCTTCTTGTCCAACTACTTGATTATCCAGGAAAGTTTTGATCTCTAAGGGCTTAGGGATTGAGGCTAGTGTTGGTGCTGGTTTCCCACTATTACGTGTTGCCGTTGTACTTTTGCGATTGACTTCATTGCTTTGTCTAGTGTTGCCTTGACTATCTAAGAGCTCTTCATCCAAGATCTCATTGCATAGATCTATGCATTCATCACAGATATATACCCCAGGGCCTGCGATTAATTTTCGTACTTGTTCTTGTGACTTGCCACAAAAGGAGCACTTTAGATGGGCGTCAAATTTTGCCATCGGGCGCTGAATAATTCAGTGAGGGTTTAACAGGATTGACGTATTAGTTGGCAAGCCTGAACTCATAGGATCGTTCGGGATGAGTGCTTCGTCAGCCTTCCTTAACGATTTCAATGTTTAAGACTGTCAACAACTTTGTCAATTAGGCCGTATTCAACCGCTTCTTGAGGAGAAAGGAAATGGTCTCTATCAGTGTCTTCAGCAATTTTTTCTATTGCTTGTCCAGTGTGTTCTGATATGAGTTGGTTGAGTGTATCTTTAAGATACAGAATTTCTTTGGCTTGAATTTCGATTTCCACTGCTTGTCCTTGTGCTCCTCCTAAGGGTTGATGGATCATTATTCTTGAATTTGGCAGAGCAAGTCTTTTGCCTTTTGAGCCACCTGAAAGCAGAAAGGCTCCCATGCTTGCTGCTAGTCCATAGCAAATCGTTACTACGTCAGGACTGACTTGCTGCATTGTGTCGTAAATAGCCAAACCTGCTGTTACTGAACCCCCAGGGGAATTGATATAAATTTGGATATCTTTTTCTGGGTCTTCTGCTTCTAAGAAAAGCATTTGAGCTACTAGGGAATCTGCTACTTGATCATTTACATCAGTGCCTAGGAATATGATTCGCTCTCGCAGTAATCGAGAGTAAATATCAAACGAGCGATCTCCTCGGCCTGATTGCTCAATGACTGTGGGGAGAACCCCTGTAGATGACTTGGGCCGAGAGCCAAGCCATTCATTATTAATTGGGTGTGGACTTATAGCGTTAATCACTCAGGAGGTAGTGCAGGTAATTGATATCAATCTATTGGGACAACTCAGGCTTTGGGTCATTCCAAGGGTTATTTTTCAGAGTTAGGTTTTTTTCTTTATTTTTCTTTTTTGGTTTTGGTGGGATTAGACTTTTTACTCGTCTGCTTTGGCTTGTTACTGGGAATCTGTTTTTGTTCAATAACATTGTTATTTTCTTCAAGCCACTTTATAAGTTTTTCCTCTAATAAGTCTTCGCGAATTGCATTGTGAAGTCTTTGTGGGTCAATGTTTTTCTCATTTTTCAGTTCAGACTTAACTTCTTTTAACTTTGCATCTAGTTCTTTTTGGTCTACCTCTATTTTCTCCTCTTCTGCAAGTGCTTGGAGGGCAAGTTTACGGCGAAGACTCTTTTTTGCATCTTCTTGTGAAGAATCCATAAGAGATTTCACGAGCTCAGGAGTAAACATCGATTTGACATCCATTCCCTGCTGAGCAAATTTCTGAGCGGTTTGTTCAACTAAGATTCTTACTTCTTGGTCTATCAAGCTTTTAGGCAAGTCTACCTCTAATTGTTCTGTAAGTGAATTTATTAGAGCTTCTTTTCTATTGCTTTTATTACGGTTTTTAATATCTTCTAGTAGACGCTTTTCTAAATCATCTTTCAGTTCTTTGATTGTTGATTTGTCACTTGCTTGCTTTGCAAATTCATCATCTATTTTTGGAAGCTCTCGAGTCTTTAAGTCTTTAAGTGTGATTGCAAACTTTGCTTTCTTACCTTGAGCACTCTTTTCTTGATAGTCCTTTGGAAATTGACAAGTTACTGTTTTCTTCTTATTAATCTCCATGCCGATTATGCCTTCTACAAATCCAGGTATCATCTGGCCATCTTCTAATTCAATGTCCATTGAATCAGAACTTCCACCTTCAATTTCATTGCCATCTTCATATGTTCCTTTGAAGCTTACGACTGCTATATCTCCTTTGGCTGCAGGTCTGTCCTCGACTGGAATCAGTGTGGCAAGTTGTTTGCGAGATTGTTCTATTAGCTCGTCAACCTTTCCAGGATCAAAACTAATTACTTCAGCTTCTGCTTCAAGACCTTTTGTGGATTTTAATTTCGGAGCTGGAGCTATATCGGTTTCTAAAGTTACAGATAATTCTTTTGATGCATTGAAATTTTCAAGTACGGCTTCAAATCCTCCATTGATATCTGGTTCGCAAAGCGGCTCTATGGATTCTTGGTTTATTGCCTCTCGCCAAGCTGTTTCTAAGAGTGCTTCTAAAGCAGTTGCTTTGATTCTTGTCGTGCCTATTTGTTGAAGGATGACTTGTTTTGGAACTTTCCCTTGGCGGAAGCCAGGTAATTTTATAGATTTGCTCAGGCGTGATAATGCCTCTTCATAACTAGTTTTACAACGCTCTGCAGGTATCTCTATTGTCACCGCAATGCGGCTGCCAGCTAGGTTATTTGTTTGAACTTTCAATTCAGCAGCACTCATGTGGGTTTAGATAAGCACAAAACACATTAATTAAGCGCGGGTCCAACGTTTGGTGCGTATTGTGGCCTTAATGTTTTGAATGCCCAACGATTGACCTTTCCCCCTCTAAGGCTATCCTGCTTGGCTCGATAAAACTTTTTAACATCTATAGCTGATCGGTCGTTGTCTATCAAATCTTTCACTTCTGACAACTTGCTAAGAGTTGCTGTGCTTGGTTCAAGCGGCGCAGTGGGCCAGGAGTTACTTCGTTTATTGGAGGAACGATCTTTCCCTATCCGTGAGCTTCGTTTATTGGCCTCTCAGCGATCTGCAGGCACCTCGCAAGTTTGGAAAGGTTCAATGTGCAAAGTCGAAGAGGTTTCTGAAGCATCTTTTCAAGATGTTGATATTGTTTTGGCGTCTGCAGGTGGATCTGTTTCCCGTAAATGGCGAGAAGTCATTCATTCAGCTGGCGCCTTGATGATTGATAACTCCAGCGCTTTTAGAATGGATGTAGATGTGCCCTTGGTGGTTCCAGAGGTTAATCCACAAGCTGCTTTTAAACATCAGGGCTTAATTGCAAACCCTAATTGCACCACAATATTGTTGTCTTTGGTGTTAGGACCTTTGGCAAAATGTGTTCCTATTAAGCGTGTAATTGTTTCTACGTATCAATCCGCTAGTGGTGCAGGTGCAAGAGCAATGGAGGAATTAAAGAAACATAGTCAAGAAGTCTTAAATGGCGCTCTCCCAAAAAGTGAAGTTTTACCTTATTCACTGGCTTTCAATTTATTCCTGCATAATTCACCACTACAAGCAAATGGCTATTGCGAAGAAGAAATGAAAATGGTCAATGAAACAAGAAAGATTATGGATTTACCAAATCTAAGGTTTACGGCAACTTGTGTTCGGGTACCTATACTTAGAGCTCATTCAGAATCAGTTAATATTGAGTTTGAAAAGTCTTTCCCAGTGGAGGAAGCACGTCAAGTTTTAAGTAATTCTCCAGGCTTAAAATTAATCGAAAACTTTGAGACAAATCGTTTCCCTATGCCATGTGATGTGAATGGAAGAGATCAAGTCGCTATCGGTCGTATACGTCAGGACATTAGTGACAAAAACTCTTTGGAGCTTTGGCTATGTGGAGATCAAATTCGCAAAGGTGCAGCTTTAAATGCAATACAAATTGCTGAATTATTAGTTCCAAAGTTATGAGTTTTGTTTCTGAGCTTTCTCCGGCACCTTTTGGTCGTTTGTTAACAGCCATGGTGACTCCATTCGACTCAGATGGAAGAGTGGATTTAACCTTGGCTGGTCGTTTAGCACGTCATCTTGTTGAACAAGGTTCTGATGGCATTGTGGTTTGTGGAACTACTGGAGAATCACCCACACTTAGCTGGAAGGAGCAACATCAGTTGTTTGCAACAGTGCGAAAAGCTGTAGGAACAGGTGTTTATGTTTTGGCAGGTACGGGAAGTAATAGTACTGCTGAAGCTATTGAAGCAACTGGTGAGGCTGCAGAGTCTGGGGCTGATGGAGCTTTAGTAGTTGTTCCTTATTACAACAAGCCTCCTCAAGAAGGTTTGGAAGCGCATTTTCGGGCTATTGCAGCCTCTGCACCTCAGCTGCCTCTTATGCTTTACAACATACCTGGACGAACAGGATGTTCACTTGCTCCAAAAACTGTTGCACGTTTGATGGATTGTCCAAATATAGTCAGCTTTAAAGCTGCGAGTGGTAGAACTGATGAAGTTACTCAGTTAAGAATTGAGTGCGGTCCTCAATTGGCTGTTTATAGCGGAGATGATGGATTACTGCTTCCAATGTTGTCTGTAGGGGCAGTTGGAGTGGTTAGTGTGGCCAGTCATCTTGTGGGAAGACGCCTCAAGGCGATGATTGATGCCTCTTTAAGTGGGCAAGGTGCTATTGCCCTTGCTTATCATGAACAGTTGCAACCTCTTTTTAAGGCTTTATTTGCTACTACCAATCCCATCCCTGTGAAAGCTGCCTTAGAGCATTGTGGATGGCCTGTTGGATCTCCTCGAAGTCCTTTACTTGACTTAGACCATGATATGAAAAAAGAACTTTTCAAAATTCTTGCAGCGTTGCCTAAGCATTAATGTGCAGGCTTCTCTCAAAAAAGTTTGCTTCGCCTTTAGCGCTATAGCAAACACCATCCAGTTTGTTTTTCATACACATCAATGACATCTAGTTTCAGTTCGACCCAGATGAATAGTTCTGTTGCCAGCAAATCTGGCACATCCAAAAACAACCAGCCTTGCCTGCGTGTGATTCCACTTGGTGGCTTACATGAGATTGGCAAGAACACCTGTGTTTTTGAATATGGTGATGACATCATGCTTGTCGATGCAGGTCTTGCATTCCCTGACGATGGAATGCATGGCGTGAATGTGGTCATGCCTGATACGACTTATTTAAGGGAAAACCAGAAGCGCATTCGCGGGATGATTGTGACTCATGGGCATGAGGATCACATAGGAGGTATTTCGCATCATCTCAAGCATTTCCAGATTCCAATTATTTATGGGCCTCCATTGGCCATGTCAATGCTTCAAGGAAAGATGGAAGATGCTGGTGTGAATAATTGCACAACCATTCAGACAATTACTCCACGAGAGGTTGTCAAAGTTGGTCAACATTTTTCAGTTGAATATATACGTAATACACATTCAATTTCTGACAGCTTTTCTCTAGCCATAACAACACCAGTGGGAGTTGTTATTTTTACTGGCGATTTTAAATTCGACCATACTCCCCCAGATGGAGAACATTTTGATATTCAAAGAGTTGCCCAATATGGAGAAAAAGGTGTTCTTTGTCTTTTCTCAGACTCTACTAATGCTGAGGTTCCTGGCTTTACCCCTTCTGAACGTTCAGTCTTCCCAAAACTGGATCGTCATATTGCGACGTCTGAGGGGCGTGTAATAGTAACGACTTTTGCAAGCTCTACTCATAGGGTCGCAATGCTTATTGAGCTCGCGATGAAAAATGGTAGGAAGGTTGGTTTAATGGGTCGCTCCATGATCAATGTGGTTGCAAAGGCCCGAGAGCTGGGATATCTACGCTGTCCAGATGATCTTTTTGTTCCGATTAAGCAAATTCGTGATCTACCAGATCGCGAAACTTTGTTGTTAATGACAGGTAGTCAGGGTGAACCTATGGCTGCACTCAGCCGAATATCCCGTGGTGAGCATCAGCATGTGCAGGTTAAGACCACAGATACGATTATTTTTTCTGCTAGTCCTATTCCTGGAAACACCATTTCCGTTGTCAATACTATTGACAGGTTGATGAAGCTTGGAGCAAAAGTGGTTTATGGCAAGTCTGAGGGCATTCATGTTTCAGGCCATGGTTGCCAAGAAGATCAAAAATTGATGCTTGCTCTGACTAAACCAAAGTTCTTTGTTCCAGTACACGGTGAACATAGAATGCTTGTTTGTCACAGCAAAAGTGCTCAGTCAATGGGTGTGCCAGCGGACAATATTTTGATTATTGAGAATGGAGATGTGGTTCAGCTCACTCCAGAGACAATCTCGAAAGGGGAATCAGTAACCGCTGGGATTGAACTACTTGATGCTTCCAGAGAAGGCATTGTTGATAATCGAGTTTTGAAAGAACGTCAGCAATTGGCTGAAGATGGTGTAGTCACTGTTCTTGCAGCAGTAAGTACAGATGGCCTAATGGTTGCCCCTCCACGGGTCAATTTGCGAGGAGTTGTTACTAGTGTTGAGGCCAAAAAGATGTCTTTTTGGACTGAGAGAGAGATTGGTTGGGTCTTAGAAAATCGGTGGAAACAGTTGGCTCGCCAAACTGGGGGAAATTCTGTTGAGGTGGATTGGATGGGCTTGCAGCGAGAAGTGGAAGTTGGCTTGGCTCGACGTATGCGTCGTGAGTTGCAAGTTGAGCCATTGATTCTTTGCTTGGTGCAACCTGCTCCTAGTGGAACTCCTGCTTATAAAGGCAGGACAGATTTAGAGGCTGACTCAACTCCTTTGCAAAGAAAAAATGATTCGGGGGGGCAAGCTCGTGAGGCTGCTGCAACTAAGGCGGCTCCTGTGAAAGCTGCTCGTTCCGCTGCAGAGACTTCCACTTCAGTTGATTTAGGCTCACAAGTATCTGGTGCGCAAACCAAACAAACTGCTGAATCGGATCGAGAAATTACTGCAGGCAGAACTAGAAGGCGGCGATCAGCGGTGGCTTCATGATCCTGATGAGAACTTCTTGTTATTTTTAAGTTGTTTTGGGTTCTTCTATGAGAATTAAGTTTTTAATCCATTTAATTGTCCAGTTCTTGGCTAAGTGAAGAGATCCAGGCGGCTTGCTTTTTCCAATCTTGTCGCTTAACTCTTCTAGTTGAACCGCGGTTAATCCAGGTGCACCATGTTGCTGTAGCCACGCAGATAGGACAGTTGTTCGTGCCGTCAAGGGCAGTTCCAATAGCGATTGTCTGCAGATCCCTTCGCCGCTTGAAAGTCTCTCTAGCAGAAGTCGTGCCATCGCTTGTTGGTTAGCCTTGTAATCCGAAAGTCTTTCTGCTAAGGAAGATATTCTCAGGCTTGATCCTGGGTGCAGATCTTCCAATACTGGAATGATTTCTTGTCGAACTCTATTGCGGCTCAGATTGGTATTTTTGTTAGATGGATCGATCCATATTGGTAGTTTCATCTCTTGACAGATTTGAGCTGTTTCTTGTCTGCTAAATACAAGCAATGGACGTACCAAGTTAATATTTTGATTAAGCTTTCTTGTGTCTTTTAGGCTGCTAATTCCAGCCAAATCTGCCCCTCTAGCTAAATTGAGTAAAAGGGTCTCAGTTCTATCACTAGCTGTATGACCAGTGACAATATGTTGGCAAGGAGAAGATATATTTTGGGCTGAAATTTTTTCAGCAGTTTTTAATAATTGTTGATAACGCCAATCTCTTGCAGAAGCCTCACTTTTAGTTTTTATCTTTGTGGTTTGAGCACAGAAGTAATCAAGATTTTTGCTCTTGCACCAATTTTTTAGTTCTTTTGCAATTGATCCTGATTGTTCGTGCCATCCATGATCGCCATGCCAAATTCTTATTTTCCATGCATGAAGTCTTTGGAGGTCAAGCATCAATTGCAGTAGAGCCATGGAGTCTTGGCCTCCAGACACCGCCAAAAGCAGAGAAGATCCTTTTGGTAATAGCTTTTTTTTGGAAAGTAGTTTTTTGTGTAGGCGAAGATGCCAGGTGGTCCACGGATTTTGATTCATGGTGGACATCGACATTTCTTTTGAGTTAACCACCAAATTAATTTTTTTAGTTTTTGACGTGGTCAGTGGCACAATCAGATTGTTTGTTGGTCTTTTGATGGATCGTCTTAAGCACTTACCTTCTTCACTACAGAACAGTCTTGAGGGCCGTTGTCTTCTTAAGGTAATTTCTGGTTTAAGTAATTTTGATCCAATTTCCGTTGAAATGATTTCCAGCGCGGCTGGGAGTGGTGGTGCGGATTTAATTGATGTTGCATGCGATCCTGATTTGGTGCGTATAGCTATTGAGGCTTCTGACTTGCCAATTTGTGTTAGTGCAGTGGAGCCAGAATTGTTTCCTGAAGTTGTAGATGCTGGTGCATCAATCATTGAGATCGGTAACTTTGACTCTTTTTACCCAAAAGGGCGCTTTTTTTCAGCTAAGGATGTACTTGACCTTACTAAGCAATCTAGAAAAATATTGCCCGAAGTGGTTTTATCAGTGACCGTCCCACATGTTTTACCCTTAGACCAACAAGCACAATTGGCGGTGGATTTAGTGGATGCCGGTGCTGATTTAATTCAGACCGAAGGTGGTACTAGTTCCAGGCCTTTTAGCCCTGGATCTTTAGGCTTAATTGAAAAAGCAGCACCTACCTTGGCTGCTACATCAAGTATTGTTGGAAATTTTTTGAGAGAAGGCATAAAGACACCAGTAATTTGCGCTTCAGGTCTTTCGGCAATCACCATCCCTATGGCACTTGCTGTTGGTGCCTCGGGAGTGGGAGTTGGTTCCCTTGTTAATCGCTTGGGTGACCAGTTAGAAATGTTGGCTGCTGTAAGGAGGTTGCGAGAAGCAATTTGGAGTGATCAGACTTTTATCGCAAAATCTTTGAAAGATTAAACATTGCTTTTCTTTCCTAAGTTGAGTGAGTAAAATATGTTGATATTCTTGCTAACTTTTTGTTGATAATTGACTCCATATTTTGTGGGTTTAGCTTGGATTAATTTCTCTTTTAAATGATGACAGTTCAGTGTTTGGAAACTTTTCATAGACAATGATAAGGATCATGGAAATTTCCACCATGCAAGTGTTCTGTTGTTTTTAATCCTTTAATTTGATGCCTATACACAGAATTCAGGCACCTTATAGCCCTAAAGGCGATCAGCCTCAAGCTATTGATCGCTTAGTTAGAGGGGTCAATGAAGGCGCGCAATATCAGACTTTATTAGGAGCTACTGGCACTGGGAAAACTTTTACTATTGCTAATGTCATCGCCCAGACAGGGAGGCCTGCACTTGTATTAGCACATAACAAGACTTTGGCTGCCCAACTATGTAATGAGTTGAGAGAGTTTTTCCCTGATAATGCAGTTGAATATTTTATCTCTTATTACGATTATTACCAGCCAGAAGCCTATGTTCCTGTAAGTGATACATACATCGCGAAGACATCATCAATTAATGAGGAGATTGATATGCTTCGACATTCCGCAACTCGTTCTTTATTTGAAAGAAAAGATGTTATTGTTGTAGCATCGATTAGTTGTATTTATGGATTAGGTATCCCCAGTGAATATTTAAATGCTTCTGTAAGATTTACGGTAGGAGAAACTATTGATTTACGTGGTTCATTGCGTTCCTTAGTGAACAACCAATATACTCGTAATGATTTTGATATCCATAGAGGCCGCTTTCGAATTAAGGGAGATGTCTTAGAAATAGGACCTGCTTATGATGATAGACTGGTACGCATTCAATTTTTTGGAGAAGAAGTAGAAGCTATTCACTTTTTAGATCCAATCACTGGAGAGATCCTTAAAAGTTTGGATTCAATTAATATATATCCGGCAAAGCACTTTGTGACTCCAAAAGATCGTCTTGATGTTGCAATTCAATCAATACAAAATGAGTTAAAAGAGCGCTTGGAAACTTTTAATGAGCAAGGAAAGTTTTTAGAAGCCCAGCGATTAGAGCAAAGAACAAAATATGATCTTGAAATGTTAAAAGAAGTTGGTTATTGTAATGGAGTTGAAAATTATGCTAGACACCTCTCGGGACGTTTAGAGGGGACTCCACCAGAATGTTTGATTGATTATTTCCCGGAAGACTGGTTGCTTGTTGTTGATGAAAGCCATGTAACTTGTTCACAATTAAGAGCTATGTACAACGGTGATCAATCAAGAAAAAATGTTCTCATTGAACATGGTTTTCGCTTGCCCAGTGCAGCAGATAACCGACCTTTGAAAAGTACCGAATTTTGGGATAAGGCAAAACAAACCATTTTTATTAGTGCAACTCCTGGAGATTGGGAATTGCAAATCAGCACCAGCAACATAGTTGAGCAAGTTATTAGACCAACTGGTGTACTTGACCCTTTGGTTGAAGTTCGCCCAACTGAAGGGCAGATTGATGATTTGTTACTTGAGATACGAAAAAGAAGTGATAAGAATCAGCGAGTTTTAGTTACGACTTTGACAAAGCGCATGGCGGAAGACCTGACTGACTATCTTGCGGAGAATTCTGTACGTGTTCGTTACCTTCATTCCGAAATACATTCGATTGAGCGCATTGAAATAATTCAGGACCTCCGACTAGGTGAATATGATGTTCTGGTGGGAGTTAATCTTTTGCGAGAAGGATTAGACCTCCCAGAAGTTTCTTTGGTAGTCATTCTGGATGCTGATAAGGAAGGTTTTCTTAGGGCAGAGCGATCATTGATACAGACAATTGGTAGAGCAGCAAGACATATTGAAGGCGTCGCTCTCTTATATGCAGATACTCTGACCGACTCAATGTCAAAAGCAATTAGTGAGACAGAACGGCGCCGTAAAATTCAAAAATCTTATAACGATAAATTTGGAATTATTCCAAAAGCAGCTGGGAAAAAGGCAACAAATTCAATACTTTCTTTTTTAGAATTATCAAGAAGATTGCAAAAAGAAGGTTCAGATTCTGACTTAATTAATATTGCAGGAAAGGCAACAAATCAACTCAACAATTTGGAGTTAGGAATTGCCTTAGAATCTTTGCCAGAAGTTATTAGTCAATTGGAAGAAAAAATGAAAAATTCCGCAAAAGAATTGAATTTCGAGGAGGCTGCAAAACTACGGGACCAAGTATGCCAATTGAGAAAGAAGTTATCCGGAAAAAGATAATTTTTTATTTCTGCTAGAAAAAATTATCTTTTTGCTGCAATGCATCTTGTCCCCCTAGATCAAAACAATTATGAACTGCTTGAAGGGCGGCCAGGCCATCTGCTTTTGCGACAACACAACTAGTGCGAATCTCACTGGTTGCAATCATGGCAATATTGATTTTTGCTTCGGCCAACGCTCTAAACATTCTGCCAGCAGTTCCTGGCGTGGCTGGCATTCCTGAACCGACGGCACTTACTCGTGTTATTTCAGGACCATCTTCTAGTTGACTACCTGGCCACTTTGCTAGGAGAGGAACAAGGGCAGTTCCAGCTTGTAGTCGATCAGTTTTTTTTAGTGTGAAACTTATATCTCGAGCACCATTTTTTTGTTGTCTTTCTGACTGGACAATTGCATCTAAGCTGATGCCAGCATCAGCAAGTGCGCAACATAATGCGGCTGCTGTTCCTGGTTTGTCAGGAACACTACGAACGCAAACTTGAGCTTGATAGGGGTCAAGAGCTACACCTCTGACTTCTGGCTCCCCAATTCCACTGACTTTCGGGTTTATTTTCACTTGGTTGTCATCAAGTTCAAAGGCGTCAGTAACTGCACGAAGACTTTTAGCTCCAAAGGATGCATCAATTACACAACTGACTTTTACTTCGCTTGTGGCGATAAGTCTTAGGTTGACGCCTTTTCTAGAAAGAGTGTCAAAAAGAGTTGCAGCTATTCCAGGTCTCCCCATAATTCCTGCCCCACTAATGCTGAGTTTGCTCATTCCGGTTTGAGCTAGTAGTTCTCCTCCGATCTTTTGCAGAACGTTTTTACATATCTTTTGAGCTTTTGGCAGTTCAATTTCATCAACCGTAAATGTTATGTCATTGCTATTCCCCTCATGCGTCGCTTGGATGATTAGATCAACATTGACTCCTTGATTGGACAAGCTTTCAAACAAATCTGCTGCAATCCCTGGCTTGTCAGGCACATGAGATAGTCCTAAAACAGCTTGGCCCTCTATCAATTCCAATCCATCAACTGGCCGGCCCAGCTCTAGCCCTTCTCTCCCTAGTGAACGTTGGCCTTGACTGGTGAGTGTTGTGCCTTGATCATAAGTCCAGCTGGATTTGACTCTGAGGAGAACACCGTAGTTGCGTGCAAGTTCTACTGCCCTGGGATGTAGAACAGCTGCTCCGAGACTGGCCAATTCAAGCATTTCATTGCAGCTCAAAGTGTCTATGAGTTGGGCATTTGCCACTTTGCGGGGGTCTGTAGTTAATACGCCTGGAACATCGGTATAGATTTCACATGCTTCAGCATCAAGTGCAGTAGCAAGAGCCACTGCAGATGTATCTGAACCTCCTCTTCCAAGTGTGGTTATTTCTGCAGTCCCGCCGCTGCTAAGACTTGTACCTTGAAAACCTGCAACAACAACAATCTGCCCTTCACCAAGCTTTTGCTTGATACTCTCAGTTCGCACTTCTAGGATTCGTGCACCGCCATGCGAGGACTCGGTAACTATTCCTACTTGGGCACCTGTCATGGAAACTGCCTGTACCCCAAGTTCATGTAGTGCTATTGAAAGCAGCGCAATAGAAACTTGCTCGCCTGTGGCAAGCAACATATCCATTTCACGTTGAGGTGGTTTTTTGCTAATTGCCTGTGCCAGGCAAGTTAGTTCGTCGGTTGTATGTCCCATTGCTGAAACAACTATGACCAGTTCATGGCCTAAATCTTTACTGGCGGCAATTCTTGTGGCCACTGATTGAATTCGCTTGACACTTCCTACAGAGGTGCCACCAAATTTTTGCACCAGCAAGGCCATCGAATTTCCTAGGAAGGTTTGATTATTTCAGTGTGAAGTCACTCAAAGTGATCGACAGTAATAAGACTGTCTTTGAATGCGTTCGAGGGCGTAACACCTTTTTTTAATCCTGCTTCTATTTCTAACAAACAGCCAAGTAATTTTAGAAATCTTTTAGGAGGAATCCCTTTCAGTTGTTTTCGCATGATGTATATGCGTTTTGGATTTCCAATACCTGCTGCTTTTGCAATGAGTGCGACATCCCGTTCGCCTTGCTGTTCCATGAGGCTGACCCATAGCCATCCTCTGACTTGATTGGTGAGTGTGGCAAGTATCCGAAGTGCAGGCTCACCTTGTTCTATTAGTGCATTAATACGACCAATGGCTTCTCCGACGTTGTTTGCCAAAAGGGATTCGGCAACTTGGAGAGCATTGGTTGTAATGCCTCCAATTAGGGCTTGGACAGTTTCTTCGGTGATGAAAATTGTTTGTTGGGCAACATTTCTGTTGTTTTCATTTGTCCCTGCCAAGAGTGAAAGCTTTTGTAGTTCTGAGGTAAGCCTTGCACTGTTATTCCCAATTGATTCAACGAGGAGTGAAGCTGCTCTTCCTGAAAGCTGCAGGCCTAGTTCTTTAGCAGTTCTTTCTACTAATTCTTTTTGACCTTTTTCATCCCAAATGGCTGGCAACAAAAAACTTTTTTCTATAGCTTTTTTTTGTTGGATAAGCAATTGAACAGCTTTTGTTGTCTTTAGCCGACCATCTGGTTTATTTGTGTTGAAAAGTACCAATAAGGTTTGTCTTGGTATTAATTCCAGAATTTCTTCAAAACACTTAGCTAGTTCATTGGGACATCCATTGCAAAAAGGACTTCTTGCAACTAAGACCAGCCTGCCTCCAGAACCAAATGGGGAGGAGCGACTTTCTTCTAGGGCTTTATTGGCTTGATCGGGATCTGACCCATCTAGTCGACTTAAATTGATACTGTTCCATGCTGGGTCAACCGTTTGTTTAATTAAATGTTGAATTTCTCTTTCTATCGCAGCTGAATCATCTCCCCAGAGCAGATGTATTGGCATTTTATTTCAATGTCCTGTTTGGTTGGTGCATAGATGTGATTTAAATATGTTGGATGATTGGAGTAGTCATGAGCACAATTGATCATCCCATCTTTTTAGAGAGTATTCGTTTTATTAAGGCACGTCTTGGTCATACCGGCTTAGACCCACTTCAGCAGCAAGTTCTTGAGAGATTGATTCACAGCAGTGGTGATTTTGGCTTGCAATCTTTCCTTCGTTTTAGCCCCTGCGCTTGTGAGGAAGGCATCGTGGCACTTCAAGCAGGAGCAACAATATTGACTGATACTGCAATGGCAGCTGCAGCTGTATCTCCTATGGCGTTGCGCACCACTAATTCACAAGTGCGAATAGTTCTGGAATGGGCTCCAGAAAAGTCTGTTTTAGGGAATACAAGAACTGCTGTTGGGATTGAGCGGGCATGGCGAGAACTGTGTGATGAACTATGTAATGTTTGCTCTCCAATTGTTCTGATAGGGAGTGCGCCAAAAGCTTTGGAAGCTTTATTGGAGTTAGTTGATCAAGGTGCACCGCCTCCTAGTTTGATCATTGGTATGCCAGTAGGCTTTATAGGTGTCGCTGAAAGTAAAAGACGACTATCAAACAGTGGTTTGCCTTATATTCTCTTGGAAGGTACTCGAGGAGGAGCAGGGCTTGTAGCTGCAACTATGAATGCTTTATTGAGGGCATCTTTGGTTGTGTCTTGATAGATGTTTAAGCAGCAGAGGGTATAGCTTTCTTTTCTGATGAATTGAGATCCTTATTTGGGGATAATCCCCTTGTTTGTAACTGATTCAAAATTTGATGAGCCCTTTGAACTACGGGAGTAGGAACTCCAGATAAGCGAGCAGCTTCTATTCCATAGCTGCGACTTGCTCCACCTGGCACTACTTGATGGAGAAAATGTAAATCTTTTCCAGTTTCTTTTACTAAAACTTGGAAATTAGCCACATTCGCTAATGTTTCTGACAACTCATTTAGCTCATGATAGTGAGTAGCAAAGATTGTGCGGCTTTTTATTTCTTTTGCTAGAAATTCACTTACTGACCATGCAATTGAAAGTCCATCATAAGTCGCTGTTCCTCTTCCAATTTCATCAAGCAGCACTAAGGAAAGACTCGTGGCTTGATGAAGTATATAAGCGGTCTCTGTCATCTCCACCATAAATGTTGATTGCCCTGCTGCTAAATCATCAACTGCACCCACACGTGTAAAGATACGATCAGCAATACTTAAGCTGGCTTTTTTGGCCGGAACCCAACTTCCGATTTGGGCTATTAATTGGATTAAACCTATTTGCCGTAAGTAACAGCTTTTTCCACTAGCATTAGGACCAGTTAATATAATTAGGTCAGTATTAGAACCTAGTTGAACATCATTTGGCTTAAAAGATTCCTCTACTAGTATTTGCTCAACTACAGGATGTCTGCATGCTTCAATCTTAATTTTGCGTGATACCTCTCGATTGTCACTAGTTAGAAGCTTGGGCGGACAATAAGAGTGAGTTGCTGCAACTTCTGCTAGCCCAGCTAACGCATCTACCCCTGCAATAGATCTAGCAGCTTGACGTATTAAATTTGCTTGTTTACCTATTCGAGCTCTTAACTTACAGAATATTTCGTACTCTCTTTCAGCTGCTCGAGCTTTGGCTTGGAAAATCTTACCTTCTCTTGATTTAAGTTCGGGTGTGATAAATCTTTCTTCATTGGATAAAGTTTGTCTTCTTATCCAATGATCTGGTACTGTTTGAGCTTTGGCTTTGCTTACAGCAAGGAAATAACCAAAGGTACGGTGGTATTGCAGGCGAAGATTCGTTATCCCGCTTAATTTTCTTTCTAAAATTTCTTGACTTTCTAGCCAGGCATCTTGGTCGTCAAGTTGATTCCTAAGACCATCGAGAACTTGGTCAACTCCGTCATTAATTAAACCACCTTCGTTAAGATTTAATGGAGGAGAATCTACTACATTTTCATGAATAATTGATGAAATCTCTAATAATTTTAAATCTAAATTTATTAGAGATTTCAGCCAGTCAGGGCCTTGAACCGAAATAGTTTTTAGTTTTGTTGATAGTTGAGGCAGTCTTTCTAATCCGTTGGCAATTGCCATAAGATCTCTTGCACTTGCTTGGCCTGCGCCAGCACGGCCTGCAAGACGCTCGAGATCTCCCATGGATCTTAATAATCTTCTGATTGATTGCCTTAAGTCTCTTGAACTAACAAGTTCCGTAATTATTTTTTGCCTAGCAAGAATGTCTTCAACATTCATTAAGGGCCTTTCTAGCCAGCTTCTTAGGCATCGACCACCCATAGATGTGAGCGTTCTATCTAATGCCCACAACAGTGAACCTTGGAATTGATTATCTCTCTGAGTGGATGTTATTTCTAGATTACGTTGAGTTTGAGCATCAATTATTAGAAAGTCTTTCTGGAAAATTATACGAGGAATGTCTAGAGGTATTTTTGCTGATTTTGTGAAGGAAAGAGTTTCCTCGTTGGTTGGGTTTGTATCATTCAGATAGCTTAAAAGTCCACCAGCAGCCCTTAAAGCTAAGGGTAAATCCTGCAGTCCAATGCCATTTAAAGTTGTTAATTCGAAATGATTTCTAAGGGTAAATTCAGCTTCATTTTTGTTGAAAGGTGTTATTGGAATCTCAGTCAAATGAACTCGTTCTGGGCACCATTCGTTGGGTGCATTTAATTGGCTTGGACTATAGATAATTTCTGAGGCTTCGAGTTTGCTTAGCTCTTGTAACAATGAAGTCTTGCCTTCTCTTTCCATAACAAAAAACTCTCCTGTGCTTACATCAGCACTCGCTAAACCCCAATAAAAAGAATCATCTTCTCTTGTCTGATCTATTACTAATGCGGCTAGCCAATTGTTGCGGCGAGCATGCAGCATTCCTTCTTCAAGAACTGTTCCAGGTGTAAGCACCCTTGTGATTTCTCTTTTTATTAGTGAGCCTTTGATTGGAGTGGTTTCTAATTGATCACATATGGCCACACTTAGTCCTTTACGGAGCAATTCAGAACAGTATTTTTCAGCAGCATGATGAGGGATCCCAGCCATGGGAACCCGACCAATAGCTTTGCCTCCTTCTTTGCCAGTCAGTGTGAGCTCTAGAATCCTTGAAAGCTTGATTGCATCTTCAAAAAAACATTCAAAAAAATCTCCAAGCCTATAGAGCAAAATTCTTTCTGGGTTGGCTGCTTTCAGTTCAACGTAATGCCGAAGTACAGGGGTTAATTGATTGATTTCAACCAGTTCGTGATGAGACCATGGAGGAAGATCTGAATCGTCATTAAATGCCTTCTGCTTCGATGTTGGACTAACCTTTTCTCGAGTATTTAACCGTACATGTTTTCGTTTTCGAGGACGGAGCTCAGCATCTTTTGCAAGCTCAGTGTCTGACAATTCTTTGCTTGTTTCAACAGAGTTGCTTTTGCAAGGTTTCTTATCAAGTTCGATTTCCTGGCTGTCATCAAACAAACTGCCCTGCCCTGGGTCAGGATTCGTTGCCATAGAAATCCTCATCCAGTCAACATGAGGCATAGTAAATGCAAAGAATTTTTTTTGGATGTGAAGCCTCGCGACAACTCCGCCTAGCTTTTTCCGAAATGGCATCATCTCGTGTGAAAATTAGTACTTGCCCAGAGCAATTGCTCCGCCGCTCCGATTTCAATGCTGGTTATTAACGCCTTTACAACGAACGCTGTTCTTTTCGCTTCATTGCTTTTGGTAATTGGTGTACCAGTTCTTTATATGACTCAATCTGATCCCTCAGATCGAAGAAATGGGAATATCAAAAGGATTGAGATTCTTGGTGGTGTTTGGTTCCACCTGGTACTTATCCAAGCAATTGTTGGTGAATATGTAACTCACCAGACATTTGGACTTTGAGAAGTAAAACCCAAGAAGCTTGAAACTTAAGTCTTCAATTGGGATCTCAGAGATTCTTTAAAAGGTCATCATTGTTTGAGCTAAATATGCCTTGAGCCCCTACGGTAGTAGGGACATAGGAAGTGTTTGATTGAAATGGCCATTATTGAAGGGAGATTTACAGATGCGTCAAATTTGCGCATAGGAGTAGTTGTTGCTCGATTTAATGATTTGGTAACTCAAAAGCTTCTGAGTGGTTGCTTGGATTGTTTAGAGAGGCATGGAATTAACACTACCGACTCAAGCGATCAATTAGATATTGCTTGGGTACCTGGTTCTTTTGAGTTGCCGATAGTTTCTCAATCTTTGGCACGTAGTGGCAAATATGAGGTCTTAATTACACTTGGAGCTGTGATTCGTGGAGATACACCTCATTTTGATGTTGTTGTGTCGGAGGCAAGCAAAGGAATTGCAGCTGTTTCTAGGGATACTGGAATACCAGTGATTTTTGGTGTATTAACCACTGACACAATGCAGCAGGCGTTGGAAAGAGCGGGAATTAAGAACAATCTGGGTTGGAATTTTGCCTTGCAAGCTTTAGAAATGGGATCATTAATGGACGCAATACAGTCAAGAAAGCCTTCGTCTTGAAAGATTCAATTGACCAGATCCCCTTTGTTGAGGCATGCTGCTCTGATCTTGTTGAATGCTTACTGACAAGATTGCTTGCGGATGTAGCTCAGTGGTAGAGCATCTCCTTGCCAAGGAGAGGGTCGAGAGTTCGAATCTCTTCATCCGCTTTTCAATAAGATTGCTTCAGATAGAGCGTTAACTGGGCTAACGATTCCATGCTCTTTGAATCTTCTTCTTTGGCTGGATAAATTTATGCCAGAGCATGTTTAGGTTTGTCGAATATTTTCTTAGCTCAATGAGTGTGTATTGCAATTAATACCAAGCTGTTTATTAGAGACTAAGAAGAGTGAACGATTCACAATAATCATGATGTAGTTATCAGGTGCTTTCAAAATTAGTCTTTGATCAAGATAACGCCACTAAGTTTTGATATAGATCATGAAAGGGTTAAATTGGCTGACTTCAATACCTCTTTTAATACCAATAGACTTTTTTGATGTTTTTGGTATACCCTTGAATAATAATTTTTTCAACTTTTGTAGAAGATTAAATTCTTTCTTAAAAGTTAATTTTACTAACTTTCTTTTTCTTCTGACCAGAACATTTTTTCTTTTAGAAGCTGAGAGATTTTACGATTTCCCTTGGTATTAATATGCATATCTCTGAAGTAAAACCAGTCGGAAATATCAGTTTTAGGGTCTATCAAGCTAGGAAGATATAGGTAATTAATCCCTGCCATGCTTAGTCTGTTAGAAACTAATACTGAAAGGGGGTTATTTGTTGAATTACTTTGCCTATCTTTAAACTTATAGCCTAGCTTTTGATATTCTTTGACAGTAGTTTCGTATGAAACTTGAGACCAGAAAAATTTATCAGGGATTCCGATAACTAGAAATTCTGTATTGCCATATTTATTTAATACGGCATTTATGTTGGCTGTTAAATTATCAATCAGGCACCTTACTGAATTGGTTGACCAATCTCCTTCTAGATTGTATAAGCTATCATAAAAATAAGGATTTGCTAATGCTAGAGATATCTCCCAAGGATTAATTGCGGACCTATTAGCGGCTTGAATTATTGACGGATCTATTTTATTGAGGAGCTTTTCTATTTCTGCTAATTGATTATTAGAGTCTGTTCTCAGTAGACGAAGGCCCGCCGCATTAGATATGATTTGTTGGGAATTATCTTTTGCGCCAATTCCTAAGTTTGCTTTTATGCTTCTTGCAATTAAAAGTAATGAAGGAAATTTTCTTTTGATCGAAAGAATAAAATTATCTGTATAATTCTTAGTCATTCTAGAATCTAATGTATGTATTGAGCTACAAGAATTAAGCTCTGTAGATGGATTGATAAACGGAGTATCATTTCCAAAATAAATGCTTAAAACTATTCTATTATAAGAATTATTCTGCCTGCTATTTAATATTGAAAGTATTGTATTCCAATAGAATTTTAGGCCTACACCTGATTGCGCTAGGTTGTGATAACTACACTGTAGATCATTATCACAACTGAACACTGTATCAAAGAAGTTTCCATCAGAACCTATTTCGTGATGTGCAAAGGAGTCACCTACCACTATTGTCATTAAGTTTGTCTTGCTGCTATCTTTTTTTGCTTTCTTAAGCCGTTCTGGATACGATTCTCCTTGAGCCTCCATAGGAAATTTAGGTCTTAATAACCTTAGGTAAAGCTCTCCTATTGTGATAGATCCAACGATTATAAGTGTAAGATTTATGCAGACTATTTTGATGCTTTTTCTTAGATTTAACATAAGTCTCATGTCAAGCTTTGGTTGGAATTTTAGGTGGCAATCTATGCTCTTTTGTTGAACAAGAAACTGACTTAAAAATTGGATAGCTTTTTTAGATGCTATTTCATGGGCTGCAGGCTTATTTCTTTGGGTGATTGAAAATAGTAATTTCTGCAGGTTTCGAGGTTTGAATCATATTGATGAAGAGTCATATCTTTGGGGTTGATCCATATTCAATTCCAAGTGATTAGGAATTAATCACTCTGCATAGTTAGTCAAATGAAACTTTCCCTTCTTTTTTTCCATCAATGGAGGAATTAAGCAATGTAATTACTTTCTCACGATGTTTAATGGGATGAGCTCTCACTACATGCCAGAGAAAATCCAATAGGTCTTCTTTCCCTGAGGGCTGCATTGATATATTTGATAAGGACGTATAACCAATATAACTATATATATAGTGTTGGGATGAGTTCGAATACCTATATATGGTGTTTAAATCTATAATTGATTGTTTCTACGTAGAAGCAATAAATCCTGACTATTGCATTTTTCAAAGCCCAGCTGTTCGTAAAACTCAGAGCTGTTAGTAGTCATCAAATAAATTTTCTCTACATCTTTTAAGGCTGAAGATGCTATTAGAGCATCAACTACTTGGCGACCGAGCCCAAGCCCTTGCAGATCATCTGCAACGACTATGTCCCAGAGGACACCCCGATAGATTCCATCACTAGTAGCCCTTCCAAAACCCACCATTCGCTTATCTTTCCAAAGACTTATGACGACAGTGCTTCGTGCCAAAACATGACGTAATTGCTTCGTACTGCGACCAGTAGCCCAAAAAGCATGTTTATCGAGTAACTGCTTTAGTTGGAGGACACCACGGATAGGCAGTAATCGGGGGCCAAGTCCTAAGAGGCGGAGTCCTGGCGCAGAAGGAGCGTGCTTGATAAGCCTGATGGAATTCATGCCGATAGATCCTGTCTCTTGCCGCATCGACCGATTGCTCATCATGCCTCAGCAGGGTTGGATCGTTCTCAAATTGAGATTATGCATGGCTTTCAGTAGCTGTTTGATAAGTTTTTGAGCCTTTTCAATCAAAATTTGGACTGTTTGGTTTGCTATCCCTACTCCTTTGATGGTGAAGTAAATGATATGCCTGGTTAGGCTGATGGAATATTTCTGGTAGATGCTCAAGTCATGCTCAAGGTTTTGCTGGGAGATCCAAATGCCCGCAAGCTGAAGCGTTACCAGCCGATTGTCACTGAAATCAATCTTCTTGAGGAGGTTATTTCTCCTTTAAGTGACGATCAACTGCGGGCAAGAACAACAGATTTTCGTACCCAGTTGCAAAGTGCTGGCAGTTTGGATAGCCAGCGTGAGTTGTTAGATGAGCTTTTGCCTGAAGCGTTTGCAGTTGTTCGAGAGGCAAGCAAAAGAGTATTAGGGATGCGTCATTTTGACGTTCAATTGATTGGCGGGATGGTTTTGCATGAGGGTCAAATTGCAGAAATGAAGACTGGCGAAGGCAAGACCTTGGTGGCCACTTTGCCAAGTTTTCTTAATGCACTCACTGGGCGTGGGGTTCATGTAGTCACTGTGAATGATTATTTAGCCCGAAGAGATGCTGAGTGGATGGGGCAAGTACATCGATTCCTGGGACTCACAGTCGGTTTAATTCAGCAGGAAATGAGTCCTTTTGACAGAGCAAAAAATTATGCATGTGATATCACCTATGCCACAAATTCTGAATTGGGATTTGATTATCTACGAGACAATATGGCCACCGATATTAATGATGTGGTTCAGAGGGAGTTTCAATATTGTGTTATTGATGAAGTCGATTCAATTTTGATAGATGAAGCTCGTACACCCTTAATAATTTCTGGTCAAGTAGAAAGACCTCAAGAGAAATATCAAAAAGCTGCAGAAGTGGTTTCTCAACTTGAGAGGGCTTCAGAAATGGGTAAGGACGGTATTGATCCAGAGGGGGATTATGAAGTGGACGAGAAACAAAGAACTTGCACTCTTACCGATGAAGGCTTTTCTAAAGCTGAGGAGATACTTAAGGTAAGAGATTTATTTGACCCTTCTGATCCTTGGGCTCACTACATAACTAATGCATTAAAGGCAAAAGAATTGTTTATTAAGGATGTTAATTATATTGTTCGTGATGGAGATGCTGTAATTGTCGATGAGTTTACAGGCCGGGTTATGCCTGGGAGACGTTGGAGTGATGGGCAGCATCAAGCTATTGAAGCCAAAGAAGATTTGAATATTCAGCCTGAGACCCAGACTCTTGCATCCATTACTTATCAGAATTTCTTTTTGTTATATCCAAGACTTGCAGGGATGACAGGTACAGCTAAGACTGAGGAGGTGGAATTTGAAAAGACTTATAAGCTTGAAACTACAGTTATTCCAACTAATAGGCCACGTTCTCGACAGGATTGGGTCGATCAAGTTTTTAAAACTGAACCGGCTAAATGGCGAGCTGTAGCAAAGGAAACTATTGAAATACATAAACAAGGCAGGCCGGTTCTTGTGGGAACAACCAGCGTTGAAAAAAGTGAGCTTTTGAGTTCTTTACTCTCAGAGCAACATATACCTCACAACCTTTTAAACGCGAAGCCTGAAAATGTGGAAAGAGAGGCAGAGATTGTTGCTCAGGCCGGCCGTGCTGGAGCAGTGACAATTGCGACGAATATGGCTGGAAGGGGTACAGACATCATTCTTGGTGGAAATTCTGATTACATGGCTCGTTTGAAATTAAGAGAGGTTCTTTTACCAAGATTGGTGAAACCTGAAGATGACCATAAAGCACCAGTTCCTTTACAACGTAGTCGAGAGCCAGCTACAGGATTCAGTGTGAAGAATGATACGGCTCAAGAAAGCATTTCTAATGCAGTTAATGAAGCTCGAGCAATAGGTAGTCTTTATCCTTGTGCACTTACTGAGGAAACTGATAAGGTTCTTTCTGATTTGGTAAAAGATCTAGTTAATGCATGGGGTGATCGAGCTTTAAATATGATTGAGTTGGAAGATCGAATTTCTACTGCAGCGGAAAAGGCACCAACTACTGACTCTCAAATTGATTCTTTAAGGAATGCAATTGTAAAGGTTAAATCAGAATATGACGTTGTAGTTGTCCAAGAGGAGGTAAGGGTTCGTGAAGCAGGTGGTCTTCATGTAATAGGTACTGAAAGACACGAATCGCGAAGGGTTGATAATCAACTTCGTGGAAGATCTGGACGACAAGGAGACTTGGGAAGTACTCGCTTCTTTTTGTCATTAGGCGATAATCTACTACGTATCTTTGGAGGGGATAGAGTTGCTTCTTTGATGAATGCATTTCGTGTAGATGAAGATATGCCTATTGAATCTGGAATGTTGACTCGCTCCTTGGAAACTGCCCAGAAGAAGGTTGAAACTTATTATTATGATATTCGAAAACAAGTTTTTGAATATGATGAGGTTATGAATAATCAACGCAAAGCTGTCTATTCAGAACGCCGAAGAGTTCTTGAAGGACTTGCATTGAAAAAACAAGTTATTGGTTATGGTGAGAGAACAATGAATGATATTGTTGAGGCTTATGTGAACCCTGACTTGCCTCCTGAAGAATGGGATGTTGTTCAATTATTAGATAAGGTTAAGCAATTTGTTTATTTGCTGGAAGACTTGGAGCCTAAAAATATTCAAGGATTAAATATGGATGAGCTTAAGGCATTTTTGCAGGAACAACTTCGCAATAGTTATGACATCAAAGAAAGCCAAATTGAAGTCGACAGGCCAGGCTTAATGAGAGAAGCCGAAAGATTCTTTATTCTTCAGCAAATAGATACTTTGTGGAGAGAGCATTTGCAATCGATGGATGCTTTGAGAGAATCAGTTGGTCTAAGGGGTTATGGACAGAAGGACCCTTTGATTGAATATAAGAATGAAGGTTATGATATGTTTCTTGAAATGATGACGAATATGAGGCGTAATGTTATTTACTCAATGTTTATGTTTCAACCTGCACCTGCCGAAAAGAATGATTAAGGTATTTCAAAACTAATTATCTCCAATAAATTCTATTATCTCTCTGTCTTTTAAATTTTGTGATTCACCAGATTGAATATCTTGTGGACTTCGTCCGTCGGTAACATCCTCTAGGCATATTTGTAGAGCATTCACTTGATTTTCTAGTTGGTCAATTCGCTCCATTAGATTTCTAATTACATTGGCTTCAGCGTCAGGTAATGCAGAGTGAGCTAGAGGATTTATTTTAACTCCACTTTGATGTACTACGCGTCCTGGAATACCTACGACTGTGCTATTAGCTTCGACGTCGCGAACTACCACAGATCCTGCGCCAATTCTTGTGTTAGCGCCAACGTTAATTGCCCCTAGAACTTTTGCTCCAGCTCCAATAACCACATTCTCCGCCAAGGTGGGATGCCTTTTGCCACTTTCTTTACCAGTGCCTCCAAGAGTCACTCCTTGATATAGAAGACATCGATTGCCAATTTCTGTTGTTTCTCCTATGACTACACCCATTCCGTGATCAATAAATACACCTTGTCCAATTCTCGCGCCAGGGTGAATTTCTATACCTGTTAATGCTCTATTGATTTGACTGAGTAATCGCGGCAATAAAGGCAAATGATATTGCCAGAGCTTGTGGCTAATTCTATGGAGTGAGAGGGCTTGGAAGCCTGGATAACAGAGAAGGATTTCCAGCAATCCCCTTGCCGCTGGATCTCTTTCTCGGATTATTGCCAAATCGGACTTGAAGGTTTTAAACATTTCCGACCTAGGTTAATGACCTTTTTTAAGCCAGCAGACCGATCTCTTTGCGAAGTTGCTCAATAGTCGATTCGCTGAGATAGCTCTCTGCGCAATGAACTTGAGGCATTCGCATGAGCTGAGAACGGTTTTGTCTCAGGCTGTGCTCAACTAATGGGAGGCTAGGGCTATCACATAGCACATGACTTGCAGCACGAAGCAGGGCTAGCAATCTACTGCCTACATCGGGTGTTGCTGTCATTAGCAAGAGTTCATTCCCTCGCATGCTGTGCAGTATTACCTCAGCAGCCCTCAGGATTCCTGGACTAATGCTTACCAGTCCAACGCAACTACCAGGGCGCAGTTCTTTAAGCATGGATAGTTCTTTTCGGAAGTCACTGAGATCTACTGCTACTGCTCTAACAGAATGCCGTTTAGCTAACTCTTCTAAAGGTTTTAGGAAATATCTGCTAGTGACCACAGTTCCATTAGTTGAGCTTTCTAGAACACTTTCGAGTTCCTCCATTGGAACCACTTCAACTGGAACATCTAAGTTTGGGGCAAGCTCTTCAGCTATAAGCATTGAGGCTCCAATATCTTCACGAGGAGTACTCACCAAGACTCTTGCACCACATCTAAGACGCCAATCAATTTCGCGAGTTAATAGCTCTCTTGTTTGCTGAAGAGTGCAACCCGCATTTAGCAGTCCATCCACACATTTTCGTACTTCTTGATCTAGATCCTTTACGCCACGATTCCTTACATGAGGTGAGATACGTAGTTCACGTTGTTTTTGTTGATCTCGGACGTAGATACCAGATCCAGCTATTGCTTCGACTACGCCATCTGTTTCTAGCTGACGGTAAACCTTGCTAATGGTATTGCGATGCAGACCAGTTTGCATCGCAAGTTGTCTTGTACTTGGGAGACGATGCCCTGGTGGGTAATGCCGAGCTGCTATTGCGAAACAGATCTGGTTATAGAGCTGGCTCGATGCAGGGATGTCACTATCTTGCTGAATATGAAATCGCACGCAGCAGGGCCAGGTTGCAATGTGGCTACGATAAGGACTGCAGGCTTTCGTGACAATCGCTTCTTTGTCCTAAGTACTTGTGACAGTTGTCAAAACATTGACGCAGACTGGGGTTAGCCTCTTTCAAACAATTTGAAATAATTCGTCAACTGACGAATTATTAATGCGTTTTGCGTACATTTTGATAAAAGGTTGATTCCTTTAGAGATCTCTGGCTTTTGTGCTTCTTTGAACTTTGGTTGCACCTCCTCTTGGGGGTGCAGTAATTGTCCTCACGGCACGAACCTGCTTGGATGCTTCTTGCTCTTTTTTTATTAGAGGAGTTTTGCGCGGTGTTAAGAACATGATCATGTTTCTACCTTCGCGTTTTGGGGCTTGTTGAACTTCTGCTTGTTCTTCTAAATCCTTAGCCATGCGCCTTAGAAGAGTCTCAGCAAGAGCGGTGTGCTGAATTTCACGGCCTCTGAAGATAACTGTGCATTTGACTTTGTCTCCGGCTTTTAGGAAGCGGACCGCATGTCCGATGCGCACGTCGTAATCATGTTGATCGATTTTGTAGCGCATTTTGACTTCTTTGACTTCTGTTTGATGTGATTTTTTTTTGGCTTCTTTGGCTTTTTTTTCCTGCTCAAATTTGAATTTTCCATAATCCATAATTCTGCACACAGGCGGATCTGCTTTCTCACTGACAAGTACAAGATCCAGCTCTCTTTCTTCTGCTACTTCAAGAGCTTCTTTTCTATCAATTACTCCTAGTTGGGTTCCGTCTGCGTCTACCACCCGGAGTTTGGGATAGTTGATGCGATCATTAATGTTGGGTAGCTCCCTTACTGGGGCGCGACGATCAAAACGAGGACGTGGAGGCATTCAGTCGGTTAAGGGAACAATGCAGACCAAAGGAGAAATCAAAGCTTATGTCTGCTTAGCTCCACCCTAGACCAGTTTTGATTAAGGATAGTGCTTCTCTCAGGGGTTCATCATTGTTTAACCAGATTGGTTTGTGTTTCCTGCGAAACCAAGTACGTTGTTTTTTCGCAAATTGATTGGTACGTCTGTTAGTAATTTCCATAGCGGCTTTGATAGTTAATTTGTTTTGGATCACTTTTAAGGCTTCCCCGTAACCAATTGTTTGTAGCAAAGGTAGTTCTTGGCTGTACTTGCTAATTAGTTGCTCAGTTTCTTGTATTAATCCATTCGCATAAATTTGATTTGTGCGATGGGTAATTCTTTCTCGAAGGTTGGGGGGATTTAGACCAAGCTCAAGAATGTGCCATGGTGGTGGCTTTGCGCTTTCTTGATTAGTTATTGATTCGCCTGTGGCATAAAGAACTTCAAGAGCTCGTTGAGTTCTGATTGCATCAGCTGAGGCAATACGCTTAGAAGCTTTGTAATCAGATAGTTTTAGAAGTTCATAGCATTCTGATTGACCTAGCTCGTTTAATTGCTTGCGGAAGCTTTTGTTTGGAGGTACTGCTGGAGGACGTAGTCCAGAAGTGATTGCTTGTAGATATAGGCCACTCCCTCCTACTAAAAAAGGAGTTGAATTTTCTTTTAAGGTTTTCTCTAGACTGGATTGGGCATTTTCTTGAAATTCTTTAAGAGTGATCGGGTCATCAGGAGTGCGAATGTCGACTAAAAAATGTTTTATACGACTTCTTTGATCTCTATTTGGCTTTGCTGTACCAATGTCCATCCCGATGTATAGCTGTCGAGAATCAATGTTGTGAATATTCAGCTTCAAGGCCTCTGCCAGATCTATTGCTAAATCTGTTTTGCCACTAGCAGTTGGCCCTAGCAGAACTATGACTAGAGGCTTAGTTTTTGTCATTCATTTTTTTAGCTATGTATTTCCAGCAATCATTGTCAGGAGCGTCTGCAAAATAGAGACTTTCTTGGAAGCCAGTGGTAAATTGAGATTGCCAGGCATAGGTTTCTGAATTAATGAAGCCTTTTAAAACAAACCTTCCTGGTTGCTGCTTCTCGGAATGAGTGAAGACTCCAAGGTCCATAAGGTACAGGCCGCCTATGGCGCTGAACAGATTCAGGTGCTTGAAGGCCTTGAGCCTGTAAGGAAAAGGCCTGGTATGTATATCGGCTCTACTGGGCCGAGAGGACTTCATCATCTTGTATACGAGGTGGTTGATAATGCAGTGGATGAGGCCCTAGCAGGGCATTGTGATCAAATTCTTGTTGTCTTGGGTAATGATGGTTCAGCAGCGATTACTGACAATGGCAGAGGGATTCCAACTGATGTTCATCCTCGTACTGGCAAAAGCGCATTAGAGACTGTTCTGACTGTTCTTCATGCTGGTGGCAAATTTGGGAGTGGTGGTTACAAAGTTTCCGGTGGCTTGCACGGAGTAGGGGTTTCTGTAGTTAATGCTTTGAGTGAATGGGTAGAAGTAACGGTTCGTCGACAAGATCAAATACATAAACAGCGATTTGAAAGAGGTGCAGCTATTGGAAGTTTGCATTCTGAACCTCAGCCCTCTGCAGAGAATGGCTTAACAGGGACAACGGTTTCTTTTAAGCCTGATAGAGAAATTTTCACAGGTGGGATTGATTTTGATTATCTAACTTTGTCATCAAGACTTAGAGAGCTCGCTTATTTAAATGGCGGTGTAAAGATTGTTTTTCAGGATGAAAGAACTGCTTTTTTAGATTCTGAAGGGAAGCCTTATGAGGAAGTTTATTTTTATGAAGGTGGTATTAAAGAATATGTTGAATATATGAATAAAGAAAAGGATGCATTACATCCGGAAATTATCTATGTCAATTCTGATAAAGACGGCGTGCAAGTAGAAGCAGCCCTTCAATGGTGTGTAGATGCATATTCAGATAGCATTCTTGGCTTTGCAAATAACATAAGAACTGTGGATGGTGGTACTCATATAGAAGGCTTGAAAACTGTATTAACACGAACCCTTAACTCTTTTGCTCGAAAGCGTGGTAAAAGGAAGGAAGGAGATTCAAACTTGGCTGGTGAGAATATTCGTGAAGGTTTAACGGTTGTTCTTTCCGTTAAAGTTCCTGAACCTGAGTTTGAAGGTCAAACTAAGACAAAGCTTGGTAATACAGAAGTACGTGGAATAGTCGATAGTCTTGTTGGTGACTCTTTAAGTCAATATTTAGAGTTTAATCCAAGTGTTATTGATTTAATTCTAGAAAAAGCTATACAAGCATTTAATGCTGCAGAAGCAGCCAGGCGTGCCCGTGAGTTAGTTCGAAGGAAAAGTGTTCTGGAGAGTTCTACTTTGCCAGGGAAATTGGCTGATTGTAGTTCTAGAGACCCTTCTGAATCTGAGATCTATATAGTTGAGGGTGATTCGGCTGGTGGATCTGCTAAGCAAGGCCGAGATAGACGTTTTCAAGCAATACTTCCATTACGAGGAAAAATATTAAATATTGAAAAAACTGATGACGCCAAGATTTATAAAAATACTGAGATTCAATCACTGATAACTGCACTTGGCCTTGGGATAAAAGGTGAGGAATTCCAGGTCAAAAGTCTTCGCTATCATAGAGTTGTAATCATGACAGATGCTGATGTTGATGGAGCTCATATAAGAACACTTTTGCTGACATTCTTCTATCGTTATCAGAAGGAATTAGTAGAAGGGGGTTATATTTATATAGCTTGTCCACCTTTATATAAGGTTGAAAGAGGTAAGACGCATAAATATTGCTATAATGAAGGAGAATTACAAAAAACAATAACTAGTTTTGGTGAGAAGGCTAACTATAATATCCAGCGATTTAAGGGCTTAGGTGAAATGATGCCAAAGCAATTATGGGAGACAACGATGGATCCATCTACCCGCATGATGAAAAGAGTCGAAATTGAAGACGCTCTTGAAGCAGATCGAATTTTTACAATTTTGATGGGAGATAAAGTTGCGCCACGCAGAGAATTTATTGAAACACATAGCGTCGAGCTAGATATGGCAGCTTTGGATATCTGATGATAGGAATTAATTTTGTGCTTCGCTGGACTTGGGTTTTAGGCATAGCTCTTTTTTTGCCAGTTGCTCTTCCTGCAGGAGGCAGTGACACTTTTCCTGCAGACCGCTTATGTACAGCAAGACCTAACCCTTTACTGTTGGTGGATAATTCGTGTTTGCAAGCCAGCCCTTATTCTTCTTCCCCAATTTTGCGTACCTTGGAAATTGGTACACCTTTAAATATTCTCAGAACATGGCAGGCTTCTGACGGAAAAAAATGGCTACAAGTCAGAATTGCCTCTAACGAGATTATTGAATTATCTTCTTCTGCAAGACGTGGGTGGATAAATGTTTGATTGGGTCTTTTTGCAAGACTCTCAATCAGTTTTTTTAGTTGCTTTTGGAGCAATTATTGGGTCTTTTACCAGATTTTTTTTGTTTAATTACTTTTCTACTGCGCTGCGGTCTAAGTATTTGGGGACATTCTTAATTAATATTACTGCAACTTTTTTTCTTGGGTTTGTATTTGCATTATATTCGAATCGTCTAACATATTCTGCAAACACCTCTCCAATAATTCTTCTAGTATGTGTGGGATTTCTTGGAAGCTTGAGTACCTTTTCAACTTTTATTATTGAACTAGTTAATATCTTGCTGTCGTCAAGATGGAGGCTTTTTATTAACTTAGCTCTGATTTCTTTAGGTGCTGGAATGTGTGCAGCCACAGCAGGCTTATTGTTGGGGGGCATGTAATATTTACTTAAAAGAAAGATTTGACCCTTGCTATTTTCTTTTTATTGCAATAGGTGCTTTGCCAGGAGCAATTATTAGGTGGCAGCTTGAAAATAATCTTTTGGTTAACTTGCTTGGCGCAGGAGTATTAGGTTTTGTAGTTGGATGTAAATTTAGAGGTAACCTGAGACTAATGCTTAGTGTTGGCTTTTGTGGAGCATTAACTACTTTTAGTGGTTGGATGCTTGACTCGGCCGAGCTCTTTCTCAATGGATTTTTTATCCAAGCATTTGGGCTGATTATTTATACTTTTTCTTTTGGCTTATTTGCTGGTGCGATTGGTTTTCTGCTGGGAAGACAAATTAAGAGGCTAAGGCCTTTTCTATTGCATCTGTTAAGTCGCGGCTATTAGGTTCGATTGCACTTTTGAGTCTCTTTAATACATTTCCCTCTTTGTCAATGAGGAATTTTTCAAAGTTCCAGTCAACGTCTCCGCTGGGCTCGGCTTGGTTAAGTGTTGTGTAGGGCTCAGTAGTGGTGCCTTTTGCATGAACTTTTTCAAACAGGGTAAATGTTGCTTCGTAATTTGAAGCACAGAATGCTTTTATTTCATCAAGAGTCCCAGGCTCTTGCCCGCCAAAATCGTTGCAAGGGAATCCAAGTACTTGGAATCCTTTTGGTCCATAAGTATTTTGCAATTCTTGGAGGCCTGCGTATTGCTTTGTGAAACCGCAACGGCTAGCAACATTGACTATGAGTAGTACTTGCCCGTGAAGGTCTCCTAGTCGGAGTTTTTCTCCATTTGCTTTTTGGACTAAGACTTCAGTTACGTTCACGCTCATTGACTTGAAGGTGTTTATCTATGAGGTTAGCCATAAAGTAACTATGCCTTGTTGAGTGCGGCGATGAATGAGGCAACTGGGGGGGGTAACACATCTGCTTCTTTGCTGAATAGCTCACACCCTGCAGATTTGCTTGCTGCTCAACTGGAAGTGTTGCTTTCTGCTGGTAATTATGATGGCGTCAAAGCTTTGCTTGAGCCAGCACAGCCGGTTGATATTGCTGAGGCAATTGGTCGACTTCCCTTGATATTGCAGGCTTTGGCTTTTAGGCTTTTAAATAAAAACGAAGCAATAGAGGTTTATGAATATCTAGACCCTGTAGTACAACAAAGCTTGCTTGACAGATTGAGATCAGGCGAAGTTCTTGAGTTGGTTGAGGAGATGTCTCCAGACGACAGAGTTCGCTTATTTGATGAGTTGCCTGCAAAGGTTGTTCGAAGATTGCTTTCTCAGTTAAGTCCAGCTGAAAGACGTGTGACAGCACAATTGTTGGGATATGAACCAGAGACTGCTGGAAGGCTTATGACCACTGAGTTTATAGACCTTAAGGAATTTCAAAATGCCCAGCAAGCATTAACAATAGTCAGACGACAAGCTCCTTTTACAGAAACTATCTATAGCCTTTACGTGACTGATCGTGAAAGACATCTGACAGGGATTCTTTCTTTAAGGGATCTTGTGACTGCTGCTCCTGAAGATCGCATTGGGGATGTAATGACTCGCGATGTAGTGAGTGTTCGAACTGATACAGATCAAGAAGAGGTCGCACGTGCTATTCAGAGGTATGACTTTTTAGCTTTACCTGTAGTTGATTTGGAGCAGCGTTTGGTTGGCATTGTCACTGTTGATGACATTATTGACGTGATTGAGCAGGAGGCTACACGTGATATATATGCCGCTGGTGCTGTTCAGGCTGGTGATGAGGATGATTATTTTCAAAGCAATTTATTTGTGGTAGCGCGTAGAAGAGTTGTTTGGCTATCAGCTTTGGTTTTGGCGAATGGTTTAACAACTCAAGTGATTGCGATGAATGACTTCGTTTTAAAGCAAGTTGTTCTTTTGGCTGCATTTATACCTTTACTGATTGGTACCGGAGGCAATGTTGGTGCTCAGAGCTCGACAGTGGTAATTCGTGGATTAAGTACTCAAAGTATCCAAGCTCTTGGTGTAATGAAAGCAATTTTCAGAGAGGCTATTGCAGGTGCATTGCTGGGTTTATTGATGCTGGTTGTGGTGGTTCCATTTGCTTGGTGGCGCGGTCAAAGCCCTTTGGTTGGAGCAGCAGTGGGAATTAGTCTTTTAGCTATTACAACTTTGGCGGCTACGGCTGGGGCTGCTTTGCCTTTGCTTTTTGATCGAATGGGGTTAGACCCTGCTTTGATGTCGGCACCGTTTATTACAACTGCAACTGACGTGGCCGGGGTGTTGATTTACTTGAAAACCGCAAGCTGGCTTTTCATTCATTTACCGCCTCCACCTTTATGAGTATTTATACTTAAATTCGGCAAGATTTAAAGCTTTCCGGGGGAGCTTTACACTTCTTAGTAGTACGCTTTACATAACGCAATATTTTTGGAAT
>QCGF01000007.1 GCA_003278175.1 Prochlorococcus sp. AG-363-P15 | reverse complement strand
CCTCAAAGCTCTTCTCCTCAAATAAAAAATAAATGGAGCTTCAAAAGAAATAATTGAAGAAATGACAGCTGAAAAACCCTTAAAGGATTTACCTAAACATTTCCAAGAAGAAGAAAAGCAACTTCATGCTTATGGAATTTTTGACTGGAATTCTCTTAAGAATCTTAAAGACGAAGATCTCTTTCTTATTACGCAAAGGAGCCTCGCAACCTCCAAAAACCTTTTTCGATTAAGAGGGATGGCAACACTTATAGGTGAATTAAACCTTTCTCAAGCAGAAGCAGCCTTGCTGTTACATTCAGGCATCCCTTCAGCAAAAGCTCTGGCATCACTAACACCTCTAGAAGTGATAAAAAAAACCAGTCGGTTCACAAGACAACTTTATAGGGAAAATGGAAATCTTATAAATCTAGTAAAAGTAAATTCTTGGATAAAAAACGCAAAAAGGGCAAATAGAGAACTGACCCAATGAACACTGTCAAGCAGCTCATCAAGCTCAAATAATATAAGTAACCTCATTCAGAGGATCATGCGATTTTTATATTCCATCGCAGTCTTGGCCATTGCGTCTGTTAGCACTGCATTTGCGCAATCCACACTCCTTGAAAGCGTTAAGAACAACCCCAACGAAGCTCAAGCTTTGTGCAAACAATTCAGAACTCTAAATTCAAAAGGGATTTCAGCAAGTTCTCCAGAAGCAATAAAACAAATCTCAAACCAAAAAAATCTCACATCGACAGACGCAGAAATTTTATCCATTTATGTAATTGGACTCAATTGTCCTGATGTGAATTAGAGCACTAATTCACATGGATTCCATTATCTGGCGGGATCAATCATTAATTCTTAAAGACGGTGTAAAACTCCAATCAAGAATTTGGATGCCTAGCAAAGGTGGTCCATGGCCTGCACTTTTGATGAGGCAGCCATATGGGAGAGAAATCGCCTCAACAATTACCTATAACCATCCTATTTGGTGGGCTAGTCATGGGTATTTAGTTGTAGTCCAAGATGTGCGTGGCCAAGGAGACTCTGATGGGATTTTCACAGGATTCAAACAAGAAGCATCAGATACAACTGAGACGCACCAATGGGTTAGATCTCTCCCGGAGTGCAATGGTCTGCTCGGTACATATGGTTTTTCTTATCAGGGACTAACCCAATTAATTGCCGAACCAAATACCCCTCCTCCACAATGCCTCGCCCCAGCAATGACTGGTTTAGATGAAAATAGTCACTGGAGTTGTGACGGAGGAGCATTTTGGTGGCATATCGGATTGAGCTGGGGGCTGCAATTAGCCGCACTACAAGCACGGAGAAATGGTTGCGTAGAAACTTGGGAAAGAATTCGTTTAAGTCTTGAAAGTGGAAGTTACCTAAGAGAGGGCCCCTCACTACTTGAAGAGCACGATCCAAAAGGTATGGTCCACGAGTGGCTATTGCGATCGAATAAAGATAAACAAGAATGGGAAATCCACAAACCCCTATCTCAATGGCTTTGCCAGCCAATGTTTCTCATTGGCGGATGGTGGGATCCACATCTAAGAGGAGTACTCGACTTATATCAAAAATCTATTGCCGCAGGGGGCTCCCCAGAAATTCATATTGGGCCAGCCTCTCATCTTCATTGGTGGGAAGAAGCCCAAAATGATTTGTTGAATTTTTTCAATCAACATCTTCAATCAGTCAGACCTTTAAAGGAGAGTTGCAAAAAACAAAAGCTTTGGAACATCACTCGCAAGAATTGGCAATTATCTACAAGGGCATCTCACCCTTTTTCTGAATGGGGACTTATCACTAGCAATGTGGGTGCAAGCCTAAATTGCTCAGAAGGAGTGTTAAAGCCAAATGTGCCTGGTAGTGGCTATATAAACATCGTTCATGACCCATGGAGGCCTGTGCCCGCAATAGGTGGACATTTAAGTACTAAGCCCGGCAATGCTGACCGTAGGAAGATAGACATCCGCTCAGATGTTGCAATATTCACCAGCCCAAAATTAGAAGAATCTCTTCATCTCGAAGGGATACCGAAATTGAATTTGATCGCTGAATCAGACAAATACGGCTTTGACCTATGTGTTGCTTTATCTATCGTCAAACATGATATAAACCAAGTTATACAAATTTCCACTGGAACACTGCGGATACTTGGAGATCAAGCAAGAAAGCCATATCAAAGACAAATAACTTTTCAAGCGATTCTCGTTGATCTTGAAAAAGGAGAAAGGTTACGACTTTCTATTGCTGGCTCGTCATGGCCTGCAATAGGAGTCAACCCAGGCAAAAAGGATCAACCTTGCGGAGCCCCTGGTCCTCACTGCAATGTGATTACGATTGGGCTAAAACTTAACAACTCAAATTTTCAGGTATTACCACTTCTCTCATAAAGGGACTTACAAGAATTACACATCTCGGATTAAGCTCCGGGATTACATCGCCCTTCTGTCATGACCACCAGTGTTGTATTTGACTGGATGGCGGAAGAAGGAGAAAAACTTGCAAAATGCAAGCATGATCACCCTTTCGCAGTACTTGGTCCCCAAGAATATAAAGACAAATATGTTGTCCGTGTATGGATGCCAGAGGCTGAAAAGGTAAAGATTTCATTTGAAGGCAGTCAAATAGACACTACAAGTGAGAATCACCCATGGATATTTGAAGCTTTACTCGAGAAAAATCCTGGAGTTAACTATCAAATACTTGTCGAACGTGCTGGCGTCAAGCATGTTCAAAATGACCCATGGGCATTCAGAGATGAATGGATGGGAGAAATAGACCGACATCTTTTTGCTCAAGGAAACCATCACCATATTTGGCAAAAGATGGGAGCCCATATAACCAAACGCAATGAAATCGAAGGAGTAATGTTTTGCCTATGGGCGCCAAATGCACTAAGTGTTTCTGTTCTAGGCAATCTCAACTCATGGGATGGACGGCATCATCCAATGCAAAAACGTGTGGGAGGAATTTGGGAATTATTTATACCTGGGCTTAAAGAAGGTGATCTTTATAAATATGAAATCCGCAATCAAGAAGGTCATTGTTATCAGAAGGCAGACCCATATGGCTTTCAGCATGAAATAAGGCCTGCTACCAGCTCAATCATTACGAAATTAGATAAATATAATTGGAGTGACCATGGTTGGATTGCGAAAAGGGATAGCACAAATACTCTCAACCAACCTATATCTGTGTACGAAATGCATTTAGGAAGCTGGATGCATGCTTCATCAAATGATCCATATATTGAAAAAAATGGATCATCACGCAACCCAGTCCCTGCCGCAGAAATGAAACCTGGAGCAAGATTGCTCACATACTCAGAACTAAAAGACAAATTGATTCCTTATGTCAAAGAAAGAGGGTTTACTCATATAGAACTAATGCCAATTTCAGAGCATCCATTTGATGGTTCTTGGGGGTATCAAGTTACAGGTTGGTATGCTCCAACTAGTAGATATGGAACTCCTGATGAATTCAGAGAGTTTGTAGATAGTTGTCATGCAGAAGGTATTGGTGTAATTCTCGATTGGGTTCCTGGCCACTTCCCTAAAGATAGTCATGGATTATCTTTTTTCGATGGCTGTCACTTATATGAACATGCCGATCCAAAGATAGGAGAACACAAGGAATGGGGCACACTAATTTTTAATTACAGTAGAAATGAAGTTAGGAATTTTCTTGTTGCAAATTTAGTTTATTGGTTTGATCAATTTCATATTGATGGAATTCGCGTTGATGCTGTCGCTTCAATGCTCTATAGAGACTATCTCCGCCCAGCTGGTGAATGGATACCTAACGAAAACGGAGGAAGAGAGAATACAGAAGCAGTTCATTTTCTTCAACAAGCAAATCATGTCCTCTTTAAATATTTTCCAGGTGCACTTTCCATAGCTGAAGAATCAACTACCTGGCCACTAGTTACTAAACCAACTGATATTGGAGGATTAGGTTTTAATCTAAAATGGAATATGGGGTGGATGCATGACATGCTTGATTATTTTGAGCTAGATCCTTGGTTTAGGCAGTTCCATCAAAATAACGTTACCTTTTCTATTAGTTACAACTACACCGAAAATTTTATGCTTGCACTAAGCCATGACGAGGTTGTTCATGGTAAAAGTAATATTTTACATAAAATGCCAGGAGATGACTGGCAAAAATATGCAAATACTCGTGCATTACTTGCTTACATGTGGACACATCCGGGCAAGAAGACGATATTTATGGGTATGGAATTTGGACAACGAAAAGAATGGAATGTATGGGGCGATTTACAATGGGATCTATTAAATTTTAATCCGCACAAAGGTATCCAAAGGCTAATAGACGATCTAAATGTTTTATATAAATCAGAACCAGCACTATGGAGGGATGATTTTGATCAATATGGTTTCCAATGGATTGATTGCGATGACAATAGTAATTCTGTAATTAGTTTTATGCGTCGTGAAAAAGAATCCGGAAAGTGGTTAGTTGTAATTGCTAATTTCACACCTGAGACGCACCAGAATTACAGAATTGGTGTTCCAAATAGTGGATATTACAAAGAAATTCTTAATACAGATGCAGAACGCTATGGAGGCTCAAACTTTGGAAATATGGGAGGTAAGCATTCAGAAGAATATAATATACATGGATACAATCACTCTTTAGATCTATGCATTCCATCGCTAAGTGTTCTAGTATTAAGGCATCAAGAAACAACCTAAACCACAAAAAATGAACCTGACTATTTTATAAATTAATATCCTTATTAGGTCATAAGATAATTTTTTCTGCCCTAAATTAATCCTATAAGACAGTCAAGCTAGGAATCGCCTAGCCAGTCAAAAGACTTATTTAAAATCAAGTCCGGCAGGAAAAGAAATTCGACAGCTGAGATATTATATAGATATTTTATTTGCCCCCTAAGATCCACCTTAATTAATTTCCCGCCATCAAATTTCATCCCTAGAAAGTCACTTCACCCTAAAAACCAAAATGGAAGAATTAAATTCTTACGACAGAAAAGAGCTCAATGATCCATGGTCATCTATAACAAATGAAGAGCAAATGCCAGCAGAATCGGAGGACATAGCTGAAGGAACAAAAACCAGCGACCAGATAGAGTCAATTGTCAATAGTAATGAAGAAAAAGAAAGAACAGACTCGAATGCCCTCATCAATCCTCAGGTAGTAACATCCTCAAAGAAAGAGTTTTCGATGATTAGGAACACCAATAGGCAGAAAAAAAACTCATTCTACAAAAAAATTACGAGTACAAAGTTTACCCTTAACTTAATTACATTGATTCTAATCATTTACATTATTAGATCACTATATATAATACTTTAACTAACTATTAGAGCCGGCATATAAGGATTCAAAAGGAATCTTACATTCTTGGCATAAGTAAGTGTTTAGACTTTTAAGAAAAAGGGATATATCACTTTAATATTTTTACCAAGAATTCTTTACCGTAAATACAGTTGACTCATAAACCTGAATTCTTCAAGAGAGCCTTATTCGCCTTTCTTAACTTACTTAAAAGCCAATGTTCCTGAAATCGAACACTAAAACGAAGGCAATCCATATGAGTCAACGATACTGATTGACTAGATGCACTGTTAAGACTGGCTTTAAAAGAAATGGATAAGCCAGAAAAGGAGAAAGGAATGCTTAAAAAAATCACAAAGGTGTGACGAAGCAGTCGTCTAAAAAAATAATTGGCGAAAAGGGGGATCACCTTAAAGTAAGTTTCGAGCTTCTTCCCGACCAAATGATGAGCGACTCCCTGCCCTTATTGCTACGTGCTGCGCGTGGTGAATCAGTGGAGCGAACTCCAGTTTGGATGATGCGACAAGCTGGCAGATACATGAAGGTCTATAGAGACCTAAGAGATCGCCACCCAAGTTTTAGAGAGAGGTCCGAGAACCCAGACCTTTCATATGAAATCTCAATGCAGCCCTTCAAGGCATTTAAACCTGATGGTGTCATCCTCTTCTCAGATATCCTTACCCCTCTTCCCGGGATGGGAATAGATTTTGACATTGTTGAAAGTAAAGGACCAATAATTCAAGACCCAATAAGAAATCTCAGCCAAATTAATAATCTCAAAGATCTCAATCCAAAAGAAAGCATTCCTTTCGTTGGCGAAGTTTTAGGTAGGCTTCGAGAAAGTGTTGGGAATCAAGCTGCTGTGCTTGGTTTTGTTGGAGCTCCATGGACACTAGCTGCTTATGTGGTTGAAGGTAAAAGCAGCAAGAACTATGCAGTTATAAAAGCAATGGCTTTCCAAGAGCCTGACCTCTTACATAAACTCTTAGATCATTTCGCAGAATCAATTGCAAACTATTTGTGTTATCAAATTGATTCAGGTGCACAGGTTGTACAAATGTTCGACTCTTGGGCCGGGCAACTAAGTCCGTTGGACTATGACCTATTTGCAGCCCCTTACCAGAAAAAAGTAGTTGATCTTGTAAAAGCTGTACACCCCACTACACCAATGATCCTTTATATATCTGGTAGCGCGGGAGTATTAGAAAGAATGGGCAAAACTGGTGTTGATATTGTTTCATTAGATTGGACAGTGGATATGGCAGAAGGCTGTTCCCGTCTACCTCAAAATATCGGAATTCAAGGAAATGTTGATCCTGGAATTCTCTTTGGAACGCCAGAAGCAATCCGGTCAAGAATTATTGATACAGTCAAAAAAGCAAAAGGGCGTCGCCACATACTCAATCTTGGCCATGGAATTCTTCCTGGAACCCCAGAAGAAAACGCACAAGTTTTCTTTGAAACAGGAAAAAATGTAAATGAATTTATAAATCATATCTAATCTTGAAACGAGAGCAAATACTAATAACAGGCGCAAGTGGTTGTGTTGGACAACATATAGCTGCCTGGCTACTTAAAAACTCAGATGCAAATCTACTTCTCTGGTTAAGAGATCCAACTAAGCTAAAAGCAATTAATTTAATAAATCCAAGGATAAAGCTACTAATTGGTGACTTAAGAGAATCGAGACTTTTCATAAATGAACTTTCAACAGTAAATCGTGTTATTCATACAGCCACTGCCTGGGGAGATCCCCAAAGGGCTTATCAAGTAAATGTAAAAGCAGTAAAGGAATTACTAGACAAACTTAATCCAGATATTTTGGAACAAATAATTTATTTTTCTACTGCAAGTATCTTAAACAAAAACCTTGAACCATTAAAAGAATCATTCATTTATGGAACAGAATATATTCAAACAAAAGCACAGTGCCTTCAAGAACTTGAAAATCACCAATATGCAGAAAAAATAATTGCTGTTTTCCCTACACTCGTTTTTGGTGGAACTGTAGATGGAACTAGCAAGTTTCCTAGCAGCTACCTAACCGATGGACTTTTGCAAGCTGTTAAGTGGTTGTGGCTAGCGCGCTGGGTTAGAGCTTATTCAAAATTTCATTTCATACATGCTGAAGATATAGCTTTCGTTTGTGGACACCTTGCAACAACTCCTCATCAAATCAATCTGGAACCAGGAAAAGGTGCAATAAAACGATTGGTCTTGGCTCAACCTCATATAACTATTGATCAAGCAGTTGACACTCTTTTGAAATGGGAAGGCATCAAGAAGACTCCAAGACTTCCTTTATGGGGGTGGTTAATAGAAATCCTTATAAGAGTTCTTCCAATAAAAATTAATGCTTGGGACCGCTACAGCATTAAGCAACGTCATTTCAACCACAACACAATCTCTCCGCCTGAACGGTTTGGAGGCCATAGCTACGCCAGAACACTTGAAGACGTTCTAAGACATGCAGGGTTGGCGCAAAAAAATAATCGCTTAAAAGGAGGTAATATATAGGCACAAATAAAAAAGACCTATGTCTTCAATTCTTCGTTCAATTGCAGCAACATGCTTCGCCTTTTTACTTGTTCTTTCATTAGGCGTATCTTCTGCGCAAGCCAATACAGTTGAAGTGAAGCTAGGAACTGACGGTGGGATGCTGGCTTTTGAACCAAGCACAGTCAATATCAGTGCAGGAGACACCGTAAAGTTCGTCAACAACAAGTTGGCACCACATAATGCAGTGTTTGATGGTCACGAAGAGCTAAGCCATGCTGACCTAGCATTTGCACCTGGTGAATCATGGGAAAAAACATTTTCTACTGCAGGCACCTATGACTTTTATTGCGAACCTCACAGAGGAGCAGGCATGGTTGGCAAAGTAGTAGTTAACTAAGTAATTTACAAAAGAAATTTAAGATAAAAATATTAATTACTAAATAAACTAATAAGAAAGGTCAAGCTATAAATAGCTTGACCTTTCTTATTGAAACCCAGTGAGTAAAAAGCAACTCATAAAATAGAGCTGCCAATATTATAAAACTAGCTTATTATCCATATGAAATACATATAGAACAATGAGCAGAGAGGATTTAAAAGGCTTTTTTCATGCGGTTGAACATAGTTCCGCCTTAAGGTCAAAACTACAAAGTTGCCAAGGAATAACCAGCATAGTTGCTCTAGCCAAGTCATATGGCTTTAAAATAACAACAGAAGATTTAGATCAAGATGATATAGCCGAAAAAACAACTAATTGGTTTGAAGTTAGTAGACTATCTCCCTTAAGAAAGAATACCCAATAGAGTTCCACCAAATCATAAAGAGCTTAACCATTAAGAAACGGATTTAAAGTGATACTAATCTTTTAATATTTCTAGAATTCCGTACTATTTAGATCGGTTAACCACATAAACAAATAAATTGCATAAACTATCATATGACTAGCAAGCCAGAGATAAATGGAACCAAAGGCTGAAAAATTTACAGAACAGGCATGGGCTTCGATTATTTCAGCTCAAAGTCTTGCGCAAGAAAAAAAGCATCAAAATATAGAGAGTGAGCATCTGCTTAAAACACTATTGGAAGAGAATAGTTTGACAGTTAAAATATTAATTAAGACTGGCTGTTCAGTCAAAAAGATAACCAATTTAGTAGATGAGTTTATTGATATGCAACCAAAATTACAATCATCACCTGAATCAATCTATATAGGCAAAAGTTTTAATAGGGTCCTTGAAAAATCTGATCAGATAAAAGGTACATATACAGACAATTATATCTCTGTAGAACATCTTTTAATAGCACTAGCCAATGATGATCGATGCGGAAAAAATCTCCTTAATGAAGTAAATGCAAGTACTGAGAGTATAAAGTCGGCTATATCAAAGATCAGGGGGAAAAGTAAAGTCACCACGCAAAACTCAGAAGAAACTTATGAGTCTCTTGCCAAGTATGGAAGAGATCTCACATCTGAAGCACGGGAGGGAAAACTTGATCCCGTTATAGGAAGAGATGATGAAATCAGAAGAACTATTCAGATACTTAGCCGAAGAACTAAAAACAATCCCGTTCTAATAGGAGAACCAGGTGTAGGAAAAACAGCAATTGTTGAAGGACTTGCTCAAAGAATCGTAAATGGAGACGTTCCTTCATCATTAAACAATCGCCAGCTAGTAGCTCTGGATATGGGTTCATTAATTGCAGGTGCTAAATACAGGGGCGAATTCGAGGAACGCTTAAAGTCTGTACTAAAAGAAGTAACAGATTCGTCAGGCCAAATTGTTTTGTTTATTGATGAAATTCACACAGTAGTCGGAGCTGGGGCTACAGGCGGTGCGATGGATGCGAGCAATCTTCTCAAACCTATGCTCGCAAGAGGGGAGTTGAGATGTATAGGAGCAACAACACTCAATGAGCACAGACAACATATAGAAAAAGATCCCGCCTTAGAAAGAAGATTCCAACAAGTCCTTGTCAATCAACCTTCTGTCGAAGACTCCATTTCAATCCTGCGTGGACTAAAGGAACGCTATGAAGTACACCATGGCGTTCGAATTTCTGACAATGCATTAGTAGCAGCTGCAGTTCTAAGCAATAGGTATATAACCGATCGATTCCTACCAGACAAAGCAATTGATTTAGTTGATGAATCAGCATCAAGACTCAAAATGGAAATAACGTCAAAGCCAGAAGAAATAGATGAGATAGACAGAAAGATTCTTCAACTTCAAATGGAGAAGCTCTCTCTAAAGCGTGAATCGGATATAGCAAGCAAAGAAAGACTTGAGAAAATCGAATATGAGCTTAAAGAATTAACACCTCATCAGGAGTCATTAAATATGCAATGGGATAATGAAAAAAATTCAATCAATCAAATTCAAGTAATAAAAGAAGAGATCGAAAGTGTCCAGGTTCAAATAGAGAAAGCCAAACGTAATTATGATCTAAATAAGGCCGCGGAACTTGAATACGGTACGTTAGCAACATTACAAAAAAAACTATTAGAAAAAGAACACTCCCTAGGCAATGAAGAGAAAAGTAATCAAAGTCTTTTAAGAGAAGAAGTTACGGAAGAAGATATTGCAGAGGTAATTTCAAAATGGACATCTATCCCTGTATCTAAACTTGTTCAATCAGAAATCGAAAAGTTACTACACTTAGAAGAGTCTTTACATAAAAAAGTTATTGGTCAAGATTTAGCAGTTACTGCTGTTGCAAATGCAATCCAAAGATCAAGAGCAGGGATGAGTGATCCAGACAGACCAATCGCTAGCTTTATTTTTCTAGGGCCTACCGGGGTAGGGAAGACTGAGCTTTCAAAAGCTCTAGCATCGAAACTTTTTGACCATGAAGATGCAATTATTCGAATAGATATGTCTGAATATATGGAGAAGCATACTGTTAGTAGATTAATTGGAGCGCCACCTGGATATGTTGGACATGAAGCAGGCGGACAATTATCCGAGGCGGTTAGAAGAAAGCCTTACTCAGTACTACTATTTGATGAAATAGAAAAAGCCCATCCTGAGGTTTTGAATGTATTATTGCAAATATTAGACGAAGGCAGAGTAACTGATGGCCAAGGAAGAACAATAAATTTCACAAACACACTTATCATTCTAACTAGCAATATAGCCAGTCAGGCAATAATAGAGCTAAGCAAAAATAATTGCATCAATGAACACTTGGAAGCTATCATAAAAAAATCATTAAGCGATCATTTTAAGCCTGAATTCTTAAACAGGATTGACGAATCAATAATATTTCAAAGCTTAAATAAAGATCAGTTAAGTCAAATTGTAGGGTTACAAATTCAACGCCTTAGTAAACGTCTTGAGTCAAAGAAGCTCACCTTAGAAATCAGCGAAGCAGCCACACATTGGATAGCTTCAGAAGGCTTTGACCCAATTTATGGGGCTAGACCAATAAAAAGAGCAATTCAAAAAGAAGTTGAAACCCCTATCGCCAAAGCAATATTAAGTGGCCAATATCAAGAAGGTGATTCTGTTCGAATAGATATTAAAGGAAATCTATTGAACTTTAGTAGTTAACTAAATATGTTTAGATTAATCAAGTCTTCTTAGACCTATAAGTCTTAAACAATAATGAAATCTGAGTGGAATAAAACAAAATCAATTAATTGGTTAATACCAATCAGGTACTAATTCAAAAGAAGCACTATTTGAATCATTCTCACGAGCCTCAGAGCGCCAGCAACATGTCCTACCTTTATCTCTTTCAAGCAGAAACTCATTAGCCCATTCCCAAATCAGTTCCGAACTTGATTCCATTCCAACATTTTTCATTATTCGAAGATTCAATGCTCCCTCATGATCAAGCCTTTTCCAATGTGAAATAAGTGGGTCATCCATATTCGCAAGAAACGTATGGTCAAATTGGTCATTAAGTTTCTGCTCTAAAGGTTTTAGACAAGAAAAATCAACTACAAACCCGTATTCATCTAGTTCTTTTGCTGCGAACCAAAAAGTGAAGCTACGACTGTAACCATGAATAAATCTACAATGACCTGGATGTCTCCATTGCCTATGACAACAAGGATAGTTTTGGTAATGCTTGCTGCACGTAAAACCTATAAGTGGGGTAGACATCTAAAACACGTTTAAGGAAACTAGGAAAGAATCAGTTAAATCCTGGTTCTTTTGAAGACAAACATGCAATCAATTAATCCAAGGTTCATAGAAAAGCTCCGTTTCAATAAAAACGGACTTATCCCAGCAATAGCCCAAGACTGGCTTGATGCATCAGTCCTAATGCTCGCCTGGATGAACCGCGAATCAATCAGCAAGACAATCGAGAGTGGAGAGGTTCACTATTGGAGTAGATCCAGAAATGAAATCTGGCACAAAGGTGAAACTAGCGGACACACTCAAATTCTTAAAGACCTTAGATACGACTGTGATGCAGATGCAATCCTTCTCTCAGTAGAACAAACAGGCTCAATTGCATGTCATACCGGAGTAAGAAGTTGCTTTTTTGAACAAGTATCAGAAATAGCATCTGATAAAAGAATTGGTCCCATGCAACCGCCTTCAGATGCATGTAGCGACCTTTTTAAAACAATAGAACTGCGGAGATCCAAACCAGAGCCAGGAAGTTATACAAATAAGCTTCTAGAAGGAGGTGATAATGAAATCCTTAAAAAGATAGGCGAAGAAACAGCAGAATTTGTGATGGCTTGCAAAGACAAAGACCCCACAACAATCTCAAATGAAGCTGCAGATTTAATTTTCCATCTACAAGTAGCTTTAGCCAATCACAAAGTCACATGGACAGAAGTACTACAGGTAATAGCACAAAGAAGAGGTGCTCCACGTAGAAACTCAAAATAAATTGAATTAAAAAATTATTTTTATATATTAATAGTGCGTTGAATAATACAAAAACTTCAGACAAATGCAGAAGTTAAATATATAAAATTCAGGAGCAAAGTCAAGTCATATCAAGCGAATAATGCTTAACTTTTCAAGCCAAGCCGACCCCTCTAGCCATAAAGGTAGCAAAGATAGGTATTGCAGCAAAACCAACTAGTTCAATGTTTAAAATCAGCCTAAGACGTGCAACCAAATTCGAGCCCACTTCAGGCAATTGACCTTTTGTTAATGGAATCGACCAAAGTATGTAAGTGATTGTCGGATAAAGAGATAAGGTTCCTACAAAGATAAATATGCCAATCTTCCACCAAAAGACAGGATTTTGTGTATAAAATCCAACTCCTTGTCCAAAATAAAGCACTCTTAATATCCCACTTATCAAAAGTGCTATGCCTGCGACCCCATAAACCACATCAATTATGACCATCGTAATTGTCTCTTGACGATTAGGACTTACCTTGAGGAGTTTGCGCTCTAGAGCCAGAGCAGCAAAGCAAATCATAAAACTCACATAATGAATGTATGCAAAGCCAGCGCTTTGAAAGATTTCTTTGTCAAGGATTGTGCCCAGTAGCATTGGATTTATTCCTGCGATCCATGACAGTAGCGAAAAAGCGTCAATGTTGTCGCGAAAATCACATGGATATGTAGACCTCAAACCTTCCAGAGATTAAGAAAATATTGAATAAAGAACAAAAGATAAATTCCTAACTCTTCATTACACAATAAGAATACAAATACTTTGCCCCTAAGTTAAATAAGTCGAAGAGGTAAAAATGGTTAGCTCATTAAGTGCCTTTCTGGGTGAGATAGGACGGCATCAACTATTGACTCCTGAGCAGGAGCTAACAATGGGAAGGAAAGTACAAGCGATGGTTGCAATAACTGATCGTTGTCATCTAGCAGGAGGGAAAGGCCCTGAATGTGATTACACAGAGGAAGAACGCAGGACCATAAGGGTTGGAGAAAGGGCAAAAAACCAGATGATAACTTCGAACCTTAGACTTGTAGTAAATCTCGCAAAGCGTTATCAAGGGAAAGGCTTAGAACTCCTAGACCTAATACAAGAAGGGACACTAGGTCTTACCCGAGCAGTTGAAAAATATGATCCAACAAGAGGCCATCGGTTCTCCACCTATGCTTACTGGTGGATTAGACAGGGACTAAACAGAGCTCTCTCCACTCAAAGTAGAACAATTCGTATACCAGTAAATGTAAATGAAAAGCTAACAAAATTACGGGCTGCGAAGTCTCGATTGATGCAAGAAAATGGCATCCCGCCTACGTCAGAACAATTAGCCAAAAGAATGCGTATGCCTATAGATGAAATAGAAGAACTACTTGGGTGTGAGATGAGAAGCATCACAGTAAGCCTTCAAGGCGTTGTGAAATCCAAATCAGATCCCTCTGAACTTGTTGATGTACTTGCAAGTGACGAAATTCCACCGATGGAACTTGCAGAGTTGGCGGAACGAACTGCTTCTGCTTGGACATTATTAGACAAAGCAAATCTCACTCCAAAGGAAAGGACAATAGTTACTCTCAGATTTGGCCTAGATGGAACTAACGAATGGAGAACCTTGGCAGAGGTTGCTCGGCATATGAACTGCAGCAGGGAATATTGTCGGCAAGTGGTTCAAAGGGCGCTTAGGAAATTACGTAAAGCTGGAATTCAAAGTGGGCTAATGGAGCCAACAGTCGGGCAAGAAGACTAAATAACTAAAATAATTAAGGTATAAAAATTTTCTTAGAGCTATTTATGAAAATCAGGAAACAGGTAAGAATGTCAATCAATTAATTAAAATATTTTCTCTATCCATGAATGACAAAGAAAGGTCAACAAGTCAATATACCTATGATGCGGAGGTGATAGACAGCTCGGTTATTGATGAGAGCCTATTGCGGAAAGTTCTTATTCGGGCAGGCAGAACCATTGCTCAACCAGCCCTTGAAGCATTGGAAATGGTTATGGATCCATCAACACCTAGTCAAGCAAGAGTAACAATGCTGGCAGCCCTAACTTATTTGATAATGCCTATAGATTTGGTCCCAGACCTAATACCTATTGCAGGTTTTAGCGATGATCTAGTTGCTCTTACTGCAGTCATAAGCCTTTGGCAAACCCATATCACCCCAGAAATGAGAAATAAGGCTCGGCAGAAGTTAGACAGATGGTTGCCACTATGAACACAATGATGAAATGGTCAAAACAAATCGAAGAAGAGCTAATCCTTCTATTGAAAGAATGGTTAAAAAGTCAAGAACGAACCCAAGCAGACCTGAGGAAAATTCTTAAAGCTGATTCCACTCGAATGCCGTCAATTCTTGAGGCTCTAAAGAGGCAATATATAAAAGGAGGAATGAATGAGGTTGCATCTTGTCTTTGCAAAATTGAAGCGTACTGGGCAAACAACAAACATACGGATATAGGAACCAAGTCCAATGAGGATAAAACCGCTATTAACCCTTTCGACCAGTTAGACCTTCTCCTGGAGGAAATACGAGAAGATTGTGAAAGCTGAAGAAGGCCTATCCAATTTAAGTAATTAAAATAGAAAATGTGTTGACAATTCAGTCTCAATCAAACGTAGAAGAGTAATCAACTATATAACAGCCCAATATTTGACCTGGTTATTAAGCATAGACCTAAATCAAGCCGAAGCAAATTTGCAAGACAAAAATCAATACCATCTAAAGCTTATGCATCCATAGAGCATTGGTTGATCAATCATTAGATATCTAAGATTTTTTTATCGAAAGAAGGTAATAACTACCAATTAATATGGTGAGAAGTTTTCAATCGTATTTTGAGAGCAAGGGTAAAGCCATGGGGAAGTCCTAAAATAAAATGTACAGAAGAGATATTCATCTCAACTTATTAGATGCGTCTCAAGGCAAAAGTCGGAGACATGCATTGATCGCTCTCAAAATACCCTGAGAGCACCTAAAATTTCCAAAGCTGATGGGCTAAACTAAGAATAAAAACTTTTGACTACTAAAAGAATCTGATTTCGATGGTCCTGGATATCAAAATTCATTGAGAGAATAGCGAATCATTAAATAATGGAACTTTCAAAAACTAATAACTCTTTCAAGTCGATCACTTTAGGAACTTCTTCTTACTAGCATAAGTTGAGAAATAATCTTAGAGAGTCTATTGAAGGGCTCGACCAATATACTTTTAATCAATAATAAATGATCAGCTATTGGCTAAAGCCTCATCGCCTTGAAGGATAAAATTAAATAAAAGAAAACCACCAAGCAATTTGCAAATCAAACAATAGGCCAGATAGCTGACCTATTTTAGGTTGATAGAAATATCTATTGAAAGCCTGATTTTTTTTACATACAACAAAACATATCCTGTTCTTGATCTTACGATTTGCACCCTATAAAAGATGAATATAAAATCCTAAGTGAAACTATGTACATATAGAATGAACAAGTCATCTCAAAAGATGAGGCTATCATCAATGCTCCAAAAGGCAAGGAAAATGAACAGATCAATATTTCGAATAATCCCAGTCATATCAATGATTTTATCATTCTTCATTTTTACTTCTCACTGCTCAATTGCGAATGCCTCACAATCAGGCGAACAGCTTTTCAATATGCATTGCTCAGGCTGTCATGTAAATGGCGGGAATATCATACGTAGACGTAAAACACTTAAAAAGAGTGCCCTAATAAAAAATGGAATATACGACCAGAAATCAATAGCCAAAATAGCCCGGGAGGGCACTGGCATCATGAGTAGTTATGAAGACGTTTTAGGACCCAAAGGAGATGATAAGGTCGCAATATGGATTTTAGAGCAGGCTCAAAAAGCTTGGGTCCAAGGATAAACCTCTAATGAAGTCCATATGCCCTCCTTCCAATAAACGTCTTCCTTAAGAAGTTTCTCAACTACGTCAACACTTGTAGCTTCAAAAATCCCGAAAACATATCTAGAGCATTTAGTTGGACCTAAAGTTATAAGTATTCCATTCTCCTTCATAGTTGAAAGCCTATTAAGATGCTCGTCACGAAAAGGTGTACGCTTTTCTAAAGCATTTTCACAGTATGTACCCCAAAGAACAAATCGGTCCATAACTTAAGCCAACTAATTAATTCAGATAGATTGATTCTTAAATGATGGCACAAATGGTTGATAAATTGCTATGTTATTTATGTAGATTCATTTATTACTGATCATGCTCACTGGTAGCGACCTGCTCACCAAAGTCAAAGAACTTGGTGATGTAAGCAAATCCGATCTTGTTCGTGCATGTGGATATGTATCCACAAAGAAGGATGGGGGAGAGCGTCTTAACTTCACTGCTTTTTACGAATCTCTACTTGAAGCTAAAGGTGTAAGCCTTGGCGATACTGGTCGTGCAGGTATTGGTAAAGGTGGAAGAAAGCTTAGTTATGTAGCTACAGTTCAAGGGAATGGGAATCTGTTAATTGGCAAAGCATACACAGCTCTCCTAGATCTAAAAGTCGGTGATGAATTTGAGATAAAGCTAGGACGTAAGCAAATCCGTTTAATTCCTGCTGGAGCAGATGAAGACGACGATTAAATTGAGCTCCTAAATCTTGATGAAGTGACTAAAGTTCTGTTAATTTAAGTAGATTGACTTACGAGAATAAAGGTCTTGGAAAATCTCCAGGGCTTTTTTTTTTAGTTGAATGCCTTGTAAGCTCGACAAATATTAAGTATTAACTTGCTGCTTCCCGTAAAGTTCTACAAAAAACTCCAGCCTCTTCAACTTCACATCCTGGAGAAGCTTGAAAGATTCGTTTTACTAATGCACTACCAATTATTGCTCCATCAGCGCCCCAACTTCGAACCTTTCTTATCTGTTCAGGCCCAGAGATTCCAAATCCAACTGCTACTGGCAGAGAGCAAGATCCTTTTAACTTTTTAATTAACAATTGAACTCGGTCTTCAAGATTTGATCTTTCTCCTGTAACGCCGGTAACGCTAACTAAATATGTAAAGCCCATACTTGCCTCTGAAATTCTTACCATTCTTTCCTTTGGGGTCGTAGGTGCAACCAATAAAACCAAATCAAGTCCATTGATAGCTGCCATAGGTGATAGACGTTCCGCCTCCTCAAGAGGTAGATCAGGAACAACCAAACCAGAGGCACCAGCACTGGCTGCTTCTTCAAAAAACTGCTCAATTCCTCGACTAAGCATTGGATTGCTATAAGTAAAAAGAATTACAGGAACAGATAGTTTGCCTCGCAAATCAGACAACATCTCCAGAACTTTCAAAGGAGTCGTTCCAGAGGCAAGAGCGCGTGCAGCAGAAGCCTGAATTACAGGTCCATCAGCAAGTGGATCGCTGTAAGGAATGCCTAATTCAATTAAGTCAGCACCCTCATCCTGGAGTCTGAGCAAAATCTTTGCAGATGTCGCCAAATCAGGATCACCAGCCATTAGGAATGGCATCAAAGCCATTCTCCCCTCTTCGCTTAGTTGAATAAAGCGATTAGCAATCGAAGTTTCCTGCATGTGTTGATTTTCCAAATCACTCTTAGAAGTCATTAAATACGTTTAGACAGTATTAATTGAAAATAGTTAAGGTTCAGGAGGGGTAGTAGGAATAGGTGCTTGTTGATTTTGAATCTCTTTTAACAATTGGTTTTTATCGTCATCTGACAAAGATTCAAATTTATCTTCAACCTCTGTAGTTACTATCTTTTCATACGCCTCAAGATAACGTTTGCGCTGCTCTACAAAAGTCATTTTTCCCTTAAACACTCTAAGCAAATAAGAACCTGTCCATCCAAATACAATTAAAATAAGAATGAATTCGGCCGCTATACCTGCAGAGAGATCTTCTAAACCTAGAAAACGAAAAAAAACATAGCCAATTGGACCAAGCAATAAAATCACCAAGCCAAATTGAAGAATATTTGCTCTTGTCAATTTCTCAAGCCTCCCCTTGTCCGTCCATACGGAGGTTTAAAAATGGAGCAAACAGAATCAGGCCAGGAAAAAACAAAAAAACAAATCCATAAATTGTCAATCGCTCTAGCTTCCCCATGATGTGCCATCGAATATTCATCCAGAAATACAGCAGCAAAGGCACAACTATCAAATAAAGGAAGCCAAGAGATGAATAAGCAACTAGCACAAGCAAAGAGTTGTTAGTAATTTGGTCTTCTAAGGTCAATCTAGAACCTATGGTAGAAACCCTAATGCAAATCTAAGATGTATTTTGGGAATTGTCCCTAACTCTTGAAGGGAGCATGGCGGAATTGGTAGACGCAGCGGACTTAAAATCCGTAGGCCGTAAAAGGCTGTGGGGGTTCAAGTCCCCCTGCTCCCATTAACTTAAGTCGAGATAAAATTTAAGGTACATGCGCTTATGAACTTTAAATCGCAAGGTTAAAGCCATGCGAAAGCAGAGTTCAATCTCACCATTCTTAGAGTTTCAAAAAAGTATTGGGGGCTGAAACTAAACCGAAAGAGTCCATTTAAGTTTTTTGCTTGCGTGAAATGGCACTATTCTTTCAATCGAATTATCATGATTTATAACATCTAAGGATTCAGGGACAATATATGTTTGTTTTACTAGCGAAATGAAATTTTTATTTATTGGCAGTCGATAAAATTTTGGGCCAAAAAGGCTTGTAAATCCTTCTAATCGATCCAAAGCATCTTCTTCATCAAAAACTTCGGCGTAACTTTGAAGAGCAACAGGAGCATTGAATATACCTGCACAACCACAAGCACTTTCCTTAGCACCGCGAACATGTGGTGCAGAGTCGGTCCCAAGAAAAAAACATTCCTTTCCACTGGTAGCAGCTCTTCGCAAAGCCAATCTATGTAGTTCTCTTTTCGCTACAGGTAAACAATAGAAATCACTTCTAAAACCATTAGCAAGCATTGCATTTCTATTTATATGTAAATGGTGAGGAGTAATTGTTGCAGCAAGATTTCCACTAAAATCCTCAACAAATTGTACTGCATCTTTAGTAGTAATATGTTCTAAAACCACTCGAAGTCCTTGGTGCCTAGATAGAAGTGGAATAAGCTCACGTTCAATAAAGATTGCTTCTCTATCGAAAATATCAACATCTGGATCTGTAACTTCACCATGTATAAGTAATGGCATTCCAATTGATTCCATCATTGCAAAAAGAGGATCAATGGCTTTTATATCAGTAACCCCAGATGAAGAATTAGTTGTTGAATTAGCTGGATATAATTTGGCAGCAAAAATTTCGCCTTGATTAAATCCATCATTAATAATGTCAGGTGAAATATCATCTGTTAAATAAAGCGTCATTAAAGGCTTAAAATCATGTCCTTTTGGAATCAGATTTTCGATCTGCTTTCTATATGCAACTGCTTTGTCCAAACTAGTTATAGGAGAGTTGAGATTAGGCATCACAACAGCTCTATGAAAAACGCGAGATGTCGAAGGCAAAACGGCTTCCAAAATAGCCCCATCTCTTAAATGCACATGCCAATCATCAGGTTGACGTATTGTGATTCTGTCTGTTGAATGATTCAAAATAATTTCTGCCGTAGAGAGTATTAGATCCCAAGACCTAAAACCATTCATATCCTATCTTCATTCATACAAAATAGAAAACATGTAGGAAGTGAAGCCTGTTCATAATAATAGATAAAAAAGCTAAAAGTCGCATATTGCTTTCTATGCGTTTACTTCCTCTTATGTGAAAGGCAATATATTAACTACAAAAAGTAAGTGATCAAAATATTCATAAGATAAGTGTTAATTGTACAAGCAAAATGATTCTATAAGGTTTATTTTAAGTGATCTTTCTGATACAACCTAATACATATTGTTATCATATTATTTGACAATAAAGAATCTCTAACAAATAATGATAAGTTATCCCAAGGTCAAATAAAAACTCCTTAAAAGCTTTCAAAAGCATCCGCCACCAAACAAATACGAATCCAATGCATACATTCTTTCTTTCAGCTCTAGAAGTGCTGACCGGGATAGGATTGCTATTTGGGGGAGGAGAGCTTTTTGTAAGAGGTTCTGTTTCATTAGCAGTTATCTTTGGAATCCCTCAGCTAGTAATTGGACTAACTGTTGTATCACTAGGTACAAGTGCACCAGAATTGTTTGTCTCTTTAAGTTCCGTCTTAAAAGGATCTGATGCCCTTGCAGTTAGCAATGTAGTTGGAAGTAATATATTTAATGTACTAGTTGTACTTGGCGGAAGCGCAATTGTACTTCCACTTAAAGTGGAAAGTAGGCTTGTCAAAAGAGATGTGCCACTCTTATTAGCTGTTTCTACAGCTGTGTGGGGCATGTCTTCTGCCGGGAGAGTGACTTGGCAAGCTGGTTTGGCATTATTTTTGGGTTTAATAATTAATACAATTTGGGAAATTCGTACTGTCCGAGAGGAGCCTGAAGAAACAGAGAATGCAGAACCAGAAATAAACATAAATATAAGTTCAAATGAATGGGTCAAAGCATTAATTACTCTTTTCGCTGGGATTTTTCTACTTGGTTTAGGCTCAAATATTTTAGTTAACGGTGCTACCTCAGCAGCATTACTTCTTGGAGTTAGTGAAGCTGTAATTGGATTAACAATAGTATCAGCAGGTACTTCAATGCCAGAATTAATAACATCTCTAGTGGCAGCCTACAGAGGACGAACAGACCTCGCCATTGGGAATGTAGTTGGAAGCAGCCTATTAAATCAATTACTTGTTCTTGCAAGCTCTGCAATGTTTGCAGGCAAAATAGGGCTTCAAGTTGAGGAAATACTTATACAAAGAGATATGCCATTAATGATACTTTCTACGTTGGCCTGTGTACCTATCTTTTGGACCAATGGACGTATAAGCAGACAAGAAGGAGGATTACTTCTGACATTCTATATATTATATCTAATAGATCAAGTTTTACCCAAAACATTACCTGCCTTGCAAGAAGAATTTAGATTAATAATATTTTGTTTTTTTCTTCCTATAATAATGGTGATAATTACATATCAAACTGTGAGATATTGGAAGCAAACAAGAATTTATTAGTTTTATTAACAACTTTGTTCTTAAGTATGAAAGCAATAAATTACTTATTTTTGAATCTATACCATAGTAACAAATTCTTCTGCGATAGTTGGATGAAGAGCCATTGTCTCATCAAAATTAGCTTTTGTGGCTTTCATAGTAATAGCGATAGAAGCCATTTGAATAATTTCCGCTGCACTCTCTCCAACCATATGACAACCGATAACCTTCTGGGATAAATTTTCTACTATTAATTTAAGAAGACAGGATGGTCCTTTCTTTGAAAGCGACTTTGACATGGATCTAAATTTGGAGCGATAAACTTTTATATTTTCCTCGCCATAACATTCAATTGCCTCTTTCTCTGTAAGTCCTACAGAGCCTATTTCTGGCCTACTAAAAACAGCCTTAGGAACTAGTTTATAGTTAACCTTGCGAGGAATATCGCCGAACAAGCGATCTGACAATGCTCTGCCCTCATCTATTGCAACAGGAGTTAGATTAACTCGGTTAGATACATCACCTACCGCATATATGTTAGGGATATTAGTAACCTGATTTTCATCAACCACAATTTTTCCATTCTCAACCGTTACTCCTACTGCTGATAAATCAAGGCCCTTAAGTCTTGGAATTCTGCCTGTACCAAGCAGAATTCTCTCTACCTTGATTATTTCACCTTTATTAGTATGAATTTCTAAAGATCCTAGCTTTTGATCTACTGCTATTGGGAATTGTCCAAATTTAATTTGAATTCCATTGTTATACATATTTTCTTTTAAAGCTTCTGAAAGTTCCTTATCAAAGCCTCGTAGAAGATGATCGCCTCTAACTAGCTGTATTACATTAACCCCAAGACCATTAAGTATAGAACTGAATTCACAAGCAATATAACCTGCACCGACTATAGCGATAGTCTCTGGGAATTTATCTTGCAGGAAAATATCATCACTTACCCAACAAAATTCAGAACCTGGAATTCTTGGTCTAGTTGGATGTCCTCCAACTGCTATAAGAATATTCTTACCATATACTATTCGTTGATTTTCATAATTATTACCCTCAACAACTTTTATAGTATTTGTATCAATAAAGGAAGCCCATCCACGAATTAATTCTACCCCTGAGTTCTGAAGAAATTTAATATGAAGAGAGTTAAGCCTATCCACTTCATCTCGAACATTTGACAAAAGTACACTTGAATCTATTGTCGTTTTTTCAAAGCTAACTCCAAAACTAGAAGCATTTTCAATATAATCCTTGTAGATAGCACCATAAAGTAACAACTTTTTGGGAACACAGCCCCTAATCACACAAGTACCGCCAACACGATCACCCTCAACAATTGCGACCCTCGCTCCATAACTAGCCGCTCTTTTAGCGGCTGCCAAGCCTCCTGAGCCTGCACCTAATACTACCAAGTCAAAAGAATCTTCCAAGGTACTAGTGGAACTGCTATTTAAACTAGGCGAAAAAAGTCTTTGCATGCAAGTATAGAATATTAATTCAACTAGTAGCCAAGATTATGTAAGTCAAGCAAATAATAGGCTAACAAAATGATTTTTATTTATGGCTTCTTTTTCTTAAGCGTAAAGTCACTGCCTTGGCAATAACGTACTCGTGAATCTATAGGTATATCATCCCAATCCCAAAAAACCGCGTAGTCAGAGAAAGTAGTGAAGAAGCAAGCAACCTTTAAGCTCTCATTTATTGCCAATGGAAGCTGAGTCAACGCAAGAATTAATAATCCTATACCAGTTGAAGGTGGGTAGATTTTGAAATTTATTTTTTTAAATAACATAGACAATACAAAAAGGAATAAATAGTTTTCTAATAATAATTATATCCTATTTGCACACCTAAGAAAACCTTTAATTGAAGCCTTCATTCAATTTGAATTTTAATAACTAAAAATAAGATAGATAAAATTAACGAGTTCAGTGATCAATTTGAAAATCTACTTTTCATCATCCTTGGCCATTAAAGACCTTACTAGATTAATAGAGCTAAGACCAACAGCTGCAAAAGTAAAAATAGATAGTGCAATTAGTATGCCTATAGTTGATGGCGGGACATCTAGTTCACCAAAAGCAACGGCAAAGTAACAAAAGCTCAATTGATTATGAGTTGAAGGGACTAAAGGAAGGTTAGTAGAAGAAATAGCTTTTATGTAATTGAACTCACAAACAAGCACAAGGTAGTCAAGTGATTGCAAGTGAAGTGGGAAGCTGTCAGTCAGGATCTTTCAAATAAAGAGTAAAAAGCTTCACAAAAACTAGGTTGTCCAATTCAATTGGACTTAAAAGAGTAAAAAATTCTAATTGAATATGAGATTGGAACTATTATTTCGGAAAACATGGAATGGCATGCGCACAACCTTATTAAATCAACTGATACTTTTATTCGTTACAAGCATTTCGACCCCCCTAATGGCTGGAGAACATTATTGGCTTGTCATTGGGAGCTATCGTCAAGGGCCTGGAGGGAGACCTGAAGTCAGCGGCATCACCAGCCCATCTGTTTTCGCAATCCCTATGAATTCAATCGAACAATGCAAGGCCGCAGGAAAAAAAATCACCGATGAGATTTACAAACCGGTTTGGCAATTCGACAATCGATGGACATGTGTAGCAGGGAATAGCCCTTACAAATAAACGACTCAGGACGAAAAAGCTCTCAGGAGAAAACCTCTTACCCGACAGATTCAAATCCGCCCATAGCCAATAGGTATTTTCCCTCAGTCTGCTATAAAGGTCTATAAATTAGGTATTTTTACTATGCACGTCAAGCGAATGAGGCTTGCAGAGCTGGTCAACGGTAGAGCAGCGATGATTGGATGCTCAGTAATTGGTCTATCTGCCATAGCAGTAAAAGCAAATATTCTGGAAATGGCTTTGTCAATGAATTTGCAGTCAATCTGGTGGTCCCTTGGTATTTACGCCTGAAATCGTTGAAAAAGCGATGTAAAACCTTTTCATCAAGGCAAAATGGGCTTCCGGCATGGGAGAATTTACATATTGTCTTAAGCATCTCCAATGCATAGGTCAGCCGTACGAAGATACCTATCTGTTTTTATTGCCATCTGGGCAACATGGGTCATATGGAATGAGGTTCAGCCTTTACTTAACATCTCACAACTCACCACATTATTCTTGTTTATACCATTATCCGCACTATTAATAGCCTTTTCATTCCTTGATGATGACAAAGATGATGATGACTCTGGAGGAGGGCTATTAAAACCCATATTAATAAGGAATAAAGGCTAAGCAAACAACATTATAAGAAATTCCTAATTCTCAAAAATAATTATTCAATTAAAAACAAACCAAATACTCAGATAAATAGTCTATTAAGTAATAGAGTTGTGAATTCAACATTGATCACTAAAATAATCAAATGAGTATTATGATATAAATAAATTATAGATTGGTCAAAATGGCTACTGCAAAAGAAAAAAAAGCTGAAGTCAAAGCACACCTTAAAAAGCTGCGTGCAGACTTAAGGGAAATGCATTTAGGTGTTACTGAAGATCTAACCCTCCCAGATCCTGCAGAGGTTAAAAAAGCCATGACACAAATGGAAGAGCTTCTTCAAGTAGTGGAGCCTAAATCATCCAGAAAAAGCAAAAAGTAGTATGACTAAGACAATAAAGATTGACTAATAAATTTTTAATAACTTAAGATTATATTTAGTAGTTATTAATTTCCAAGATCTTTTGGGGAATGTAAAGCTTATACAACTGCCAGTGAAAAAGTCCACGCCTCTTCAAATAAGCCTTGATAGGCTGATTATCTTTTGTTTTACTGCTTACTACAAATTCATTTAAATTATTATAGAAGAGCCTAATCAAAGGTTTATCTGGTGAATTAGAATATATTTTATTTTCTTTTTTATCATTTAATCTTTTAGATTTAATCTCTTGTTCTGACTTAATAAGAGTTCCCTGACTTAATAAAAGGTTAAGTCCAAACGGAGTTACTGTTGAATCCACAATCTTATTAATAATTGGATCAATAAATATCAGTCCAAATGTTGAATATGCATTAATTGGAATCCTATTCGTAATAGCTCTATTAGCTGATTCTCTTAATTGTGATTTGAGGCTTGAGCGAACAGATCTAAAGTCTATGTACCTGCTAGCAACAGTAGATTCATTATTTCTAATGGCGGATTGAAACTTTAGTATCGATATATAAGGAGTGGAAAAATAAAACCCAGTAAATAATAACGCTGAAGAATAAATCAACCTAATAAAATTCTTCCTAAGGCTAATTTCAAATTGAATCTTCATACTAATAGAATAAAGAGTTTGCAGTGTTACATCTATTCAATCGCTTCCAATATTCTAGATTATCTTCGATGTTGACTAACTCTTTATCTGCTTCGTCATACTGTTGAGCCTTAATTAATGCTTCGTAAGCCTCAACACCATATTTACTTGCATATTTATTATTAATACAAGCTCTATATTTCTGACCTTTCTTCAATTCGTCCTCTCCTTTTCGCAAGTAGTCCTCTGCAATTTGACTTTTTTCTCTCCACTCAAGCATATACCTCGCAAAGGATGTTTGATTATCTTGAGCTGATACAGGTTGCAATTGACAAATAGTCAGAAAGAAAAATAATATTACAGAAATAATATGACGAGCCATGTTTAGCTGAATGAGTGAAAATAACTGTGGGAATTAGGTATCGATAGAGTGTTAGATAATGTAGTTGCAGAAGGCAATGTTGATGTATTGAACAATTGTATTATAATCATAGGAAAGGATAAGGACTAGGACAAGTAACTTGGCAAATACTACTTTTGAAGTAAATGCTGAGTAAGTTCATAGATATAGCAATCAAACCATAGGCAGCTTAAATTGGTCAATAAAATGCTTGTATTTTATTATTAAACAGGCAATAAAAGATTATTTTTACATATAGACTATTTAAATTACATTAATAAAGATCAAACTCATGAATCAAAAAGAAAATATAGTAGAAGCGCAACCACTGCTTGGATTTGGATTTATTCTAGTAATTTTATCATTAGGAGGATGTGGATTCTTAAACAAAGTGGAGAAAATATTAGTCCCAAAAGATACAGATATTGAGAAGATATTAACCGAGACCAAGTCTATTACTATTACTTGTAAACCTGGTAATATCCAGAGTTATATCGATGAAGGGTGGGCAGTTGTGGGAAAGAAAGAAACGGAAGTTCCTTGCACATGGAAGACTAAAAAAGCGACTAAAAGGTGCGACCTTGAATTAGACAAAGGTTGTAGAATAACTGTTCCTGATACATACGGCAAAGAAATAAAGTATTCATTAGAAAGAAAAAAGTATGATTAGCCACTCTATATTATAGTAATTAATTAAATTTATTATTTATGGTGTTTAGTTACTCTGCGATAGTGACCAATATAGAACCATCTCCAAGTTGGGATAGTAGTAAACAACCAAATCCATACTATGTAGCTATAATTTGCGTCAAGATTTGATCTATCACATAATTCAGAGACAGGAATTTTTTCTACTTTTTCTAATCTTTTGTCTAGATCCCTGCAAAGGATATAACCATGTGTTCCTAGGAATCCAATGGTCATTGCAGTAGGAACTGTTGCAAACAATAGAGCTAAGAATAAATTTCCCAGCTTTAGCTTGAAATCTTGATCTTTAGAAATGCCCATCAAGGCAGGCCGAATCTAACAATTTCAATATTAATGCACCCTGATAAAAAATGCACAAATTAAATACGATAGAAATATTTCCTAAATCTAATGATATAAAAACTTTGATATGTCAATGAAACTATTATATGAGGTAATTATATCACTATTATTTTTTACAACTACACTACGAACTCAACCAAAATAATCAATTATCACTATGAACCCTAACAAGAAAATTCCTAAAGATAAAGTGAGAGTACCCTTTTCAAGAGGTTCTATATTATAGACTTTTAACTTAGACCAATTAAATATAATTGCTTGGGTTTCAAAACACTTATGACAAAATCTGTTTCACAAATTTTTCTCTCAGACGACAAAGAGGAATTTCCAAAATTTATACGAAAAACCAGTAGCTCCATAAAACGAATCTATAGCGATCATAGTTACAAGCTTTACGGCAAAGAAGAATTAAGGGACTTTATAAAAGATAACTATGAATCAGAAGTGTTGTGGGCCTATGATGTATTGAGACCATTTTCCTATAAGTCTGACTTAGGAAGATTTTGTCTTCTATATAAGCTAGGCGGATGGTATTTTGATATTGCAGTAGAGTGTTTGCTAAGAGTAGATATAGAGAACGAATTTGATATGCTTTGCTTTAGAGATGAGCAAAGACATTCATTAACATCATGGGCTGTTGCTGGAGGAATAATTTGGAGCAAACCTGGCAATGAAATAATGTCTACAGCTATTAATCTTATAGTCAAAAACTGCAAAGAGCATTGGTATGGAAGAACGCCACTCTGTCCTACTGGCCCATCACTTTTTGGGGAGGCAATTGCGACAAAAAATAGAGATAAAAATTTAATTTTTGGTTATCTTGATAGACCTATGATACCTTTCACTAAAAGAAACTTTCCATATTTTAAGAAAATAGTAAAGGCAAAATTTAGACTTCCGAGTCATAAAAAATTTGCACTTCTTAAACCAGCTGCTGGTGGGGATTTAAAGTCAATAGGAGCCAAAGGTTCAAACAACTACAACGATTTCTGGCATACAAAGTCCGTTTATGATGATATACCTATTAGACCTAACTATAACTAAATATGCAACAGCTTAGGTTAAATTAGCTATTGGCTAAAATTTAACCATTATAATTTAATAAAAGCCATGGATGATTCCTTTTATCTAGTTGCTATTTCTTTAGCAAATCAAGAAAGTCTGCGCATAATGCCAATAGGAGGTAAGTCAATAAACAGCTCGAAACAAGGTCAAGACTTCCCAAAAGAAGATGCACAAATAATCTTCCTAGAGCTTCTTACAAGGTTGTTGGAAAGAAGTATTGAATCCCCTATATGCCTCGCAAATGAGGGTAAAAGCATGTTGCTAATACAAATAGCTATGGTACCTATGCAGGAAAGATTGCCACAACTAAAGTCAAATTGGATCAAAACAGGTGACACTTTGTTGTTTATTTCAGAGCTAGAGAAAATCTGTACTAGGTTATGGAGTTTAAGTTTCAAGAGATATGAAGGAATAAAGTTTAATCTTATTTTTGAACATAAAGAATAGCACTCTTACATCTCCTTGCCATTAGAAACTTCAATAGCAAAAGCCTTAAATATAAATGCATCTAGATTTATTACTAGATTAAGCTCTGTTGAAAAATATAAGCTTTGGTCGTCAGCACCTGTATTTTGTTGTAGAAATGGAAAGTGATAAATTATTGGCAATCAATCCAAATGGATCTAGAGAAAATCGAAGGAAGTTCTTCTAAGAATAACAAGCCAAATAGCACAAATGAGATTTTGCATAAATCTAAACCACTTAAAGGAAAAGATCTTTTAAAATTTGTAGAGAAGCATAGAGAACAATATCTAAACAATGGAGACAGTATTTGTATAGAAGCTGGTTATGGTGGCTATACAGAAGAAGGCACTGAGAAATGTCGTCTTGAAGTCTTTAGTGCAGAATTAATCAAAGCAAATAAAGACTTGCATCAAACATCTATAAAGACAAGGGCTAGGCAAGAAATTCTGAGTACTTACGATATTGAAACTCTTAAGCTGATTTCTGAGTTAGGTTGCATTTCGGGCAAAGCACATTCTCATCTACAGATTTCAGAAAATGAAAAATTCTTCGATCAAAATGAAAAAGAGATAACGATCTCTTTAATAGATCAATTTGGCAAAGACTACTTAATACAAAGTGCAGAAAGAGTAGGAGGAAGAAAGTCACATTGGAAGCATAGAGCTGTATGGAGGTTTATAGAAATGATTGCCCACGAAGAATTAGACAAATTAACTAATAATGAACAAACATCTAAGCAGAGAACCTAAATTTTAAATAATTTAAATAATTATAAAAAAATTTATTTGATATCGATAGGATTAGAAAGTATTCGATTCAAGAATCATTTCAAAGTAATAGATACCTCTGGGCCAGAGGAAGCACTTCTGCAGGCTCACAACTCAACAACCTTCCATCTGCAAATACTTCGTAAGTTTGTGGATCAACATTTATAGATGGCAATGCATCATTAACTTTCATACTTTTTTTAGAAATATCTCGAGTTTCTTTTACTGCGATACAACTTCTTTGCAATCCAAGTGCCGAGGGAATATCAGCATCCATAGCTGCTTTACTTAAAAATGTTAGGCAGTTTGTCGTTAAAGCTTTTCCAAATGCTGCAAACATTGGTCTTCCATGTACAGGCTGAGGCGTAGGAATTGAGGCATTTGCATCACCCATCTGAGCCCAAACAATTGAACCGCCTTTAATTACTAGTTCTGGCTTGACTCCAAAAAAGCCTGGTTTCCATAAAACCAGATCAGCCATCTTACCAACTTCTATTGATCCAACATAGTTACTTATACCATGAGCAATTGCAGGATTAATAGTGACCTTTGCTATATACCTTTTCAAACGATTGTTATCATTTCTACTTGTATCTTCAGGAAGAGGACCTCTTTGCACCTTCATCTTATGTGCAGTTTGAAAAGTCCTACTTATAACTTCACCTACTCTACCCATTGCCTGTGAATCACTAGCAATAATAGAAAATGCACCCAAATCATGAAGAATATCTTCCGCTGCAATAGTTTCTCGTCTGATACGTGATTCTGCGAAAGCCACATCCTCGGGAATTTTGGGATCCAAGTGATGACAAACCATCAACATATCTAAATGCTCTTCAAGGGTATTAAATGTATATGGTCTTGTGGGGTTAGTACTACTTGGAAGAACGTTATCTTCACCACAAATTTTTATGATGTCCGGTGCATGTCCACCCCCAGCACCTTCAGTATGAAATGTGTGAATTGTTCGACCATCTATTGCTCTAATTGTATCTTCTACAAAACCAGATTCATTAAGAGTATCAGTGTGAATACAAACCTGGACATCCATCAAATCTGCAACGCTCAGGCAACAATCAATTGAAGCTGGTGTAGTCCCCCAATCTTCATGGAGTTTTAATCCACAAGCCCCAGCACGAACCTGATCTTCTAATGCCTTTGAAGAAGTAGCGTTTCCTTTTGCAAAAAATCCAAGATTCACCGGCAACCCTTCAGCCGCTTGAAGCATGTTTTTGATATGAAAGGATCCTGGGGTGCAAGTAGTTGCATTTGTACCAGTAGCAGGCCCTGTGCCACCACCAAGCATTGTCGTAATTCCACTAGCAAGAGCTGTTTCTATTTGCTGTGGACAGATGAAATGTATATGTGTATCTATACCCCCAGCTGTAAGGATATGCCCTTCTCCTGCAATCGCCTCAGTGCTCGGACCAATAATTATATTTACACCCTCTTGAATGTCTGGGTTACCTGCTTTCCCAATACCAACTATTTTCCCATTTGAAATGCCTATATCAGCCTTGACAATTCCCCACCAATCAAAAATCAATGCATTAGTAATCACTGTGTCAACTGCACCTTCACTTCTGGTGCGCTGAGATTGCCCCATCCCATCCCTAATTACTTTTCCCCCACCAAATTTGACTTCATCACCATAAATGGTGTGATCATGCTCTACTTCTAAAATGAGATCAGTATCTGCCAATCGCAATCGATCTCCAGTTGTGGGTCCATAGGTTTCCGCATAAGCGCGACGAGAAATTTGATAAGGCATGATCGTTTCAATCCAAAGATCCGTTAATTAAGCCGTTAAAGCCAAAAACACGTCGATCCCCAGCAAAAGGGACCAGTTTCACCTCCCTTTGATCACCTGGTTCAAATCGAATCGCTGTGCCTGCGGGTATATCAAGACGCTTACCGCGAGCAGAGTCTCGATCGAACTCAAGAGCCTGATTTGACTCAAAAAAGTGGTAATGAGAACCGATTTGAATAGGACGATCACCCTTATTGGCAACCAGCAAAGTTGTTTGGACTCGCCCTGAATTGAGTTCTATTTCACCAGGCTCAGGTAGTAATTCTCCAGGAATTAAGTACGTCATGAATTTTTAGCGAATTGGTTCGTGAAGCGTGACTAGTTTGCTGCCATCTGGGAAAACAGCCTCTATCTGAACCTCATCAATCAATTCTGGAACACCTTCCATTACTTCTTCTCGACCAAGCCAGGTAGATCCCTCAGCCATCAATTGAGAAACAGTTTTACCATCGCGAGCACCTTCAAGTATCTGAAAACTAAGCCAGGCAATAGCTTCAGGGTGATTGAGTTTTATTCCACGATTTAATCGTCTCTCTGCTAAAAGTGCAGCAGTAACAACAAGGAGCTTGTCTTTTTCCTGAGGACTTAGATACATGTAATTAAGTAACCAAAATTAGTTTGACAAGTGAATGAGTTTTGGTCAGTTCTTATTGCACATAGTTTCGGTAATTAAATTCTCTTGGATTGGCCAAAATCTTAACTTTGTTGGGCTAGTCAAATTTCTCAGCTTACGTATATTTCCCCATATTCTGTAAAACCAGAGTCTTGCCGCCTGACTTGATGAGCCTATATATCTAGCTGAAAGGCCATGATCAAGTGCACTGCAAGCCATGGTTCCTTCCAAATCAATTTTCAATTCACGGGATTGATCGGCCAGTTCATGCAAGTCTTCTGATGTAATCATCGTTGGTGCAATCCAAACCAAAGATCCAAAAACCGGCTGGTCTGCTAATCCATGGTCTGAACTAAGAGCTTCTCCAGACAACTCCAATTGATCAACAAACTCCCATTTCTTCTTGTCATCTATATGTCTACAAATTTCAATTCGAGAACGCCAACTACCAGCGCCTAGTTTTTCTCCATCGGCCGTTCGACCTAATCGAACCACTTCGGCAGTAAGGAAACTTGAATCTGGATAAAGATCAACATGCATATTTTGTTCGAAAAGCCCATTAGCAAAGATAACGAGCTCTTGAGGGAACCATTCAAGATCAGCTTTTTTAGATATATCAAAATCACATAGCTGTTTGGCCCACCTCCCTTGAGGATGAATTAAGGAAAGACCAACAGTCCCATAAACCTTCTGTGCAGCAACTGTAGTTAATAATCCACTTGTACCTATATCTGCGATTACATTCACCTCTAGTTGATCACCTCCAACTAAACCGCCAGCTGTATGAAGAATTGGAATTTCAAAACGGCCATCAGAATTATTTGATCCACGCATGATTTTGAAGGGAGCGTTACACCTTGCTTGATAAGAAGTAAATGGCTCCCCTAATTTGGATGATATTGACCTATTGATCAATCTGAGGTCACAGACACCATGCCAGCCTGACTCTTTAGGACTAATTAAACTCACAATAAAGCCTTACGACAAAGAACTCTGAGTAAAAGATAATTATTCTGTACTAATAGTAGACAACCTAAAATTCAAAGCATTGACAGCTACTACTATCGTATTAACACACAGAGTTAAGACTAGAAGAAAAAAACACTCTTTAGTGCTTGCTCTATCTGCAAATGACAGAACACGTTTAAGGGGACTTCGGCAAACCACTTGTGGCCAAGAAGTGCTGCTAAAGCTACCTAGAGAAGGCCCCCTACTTGATGGAGACTTACTTGAAGACGAAGAATCACTATCGCAAGTTCTAGTAACGGCAGCAAACGAAGATCTGATTGAAGTCAAGTCAGAATCAAAAGTAGATTTAATAAAGGCTGCTTATCACCTAGGGAATCGTCACGTTGAGCTAGAAGTACAGGCTCAACGGTTATATCTATTAAATGACACAGTATTAGTTGAAATGTTGGAATCTAGAGGACTGATTCTCAGTCATTTGAAAAGGCCCTTTTTCCCGGAAATTGGAGCCTACTTACCTCCTCATAAACATTAAGGTTAAACATGACGTCTCTACGGATGCTCCAATTAGTAAGCCCTGCATTACCAGTAGGGGCATTTAGTTATTCAGAAGGGCTCGAATGGCTTATACAAAATGACAAAATTTCAAATGAATCACTCTTATTTAACTGGTTAAAAGCTGAACTATTAAGAGGTCAAATCAGGATTGAGTCTGCTGCCCAGAGTCCTATCAGGGAAGCTCTCCAAACCTGGGCCAAGTGTAAATCTCCAAAAACAAAAAAGAATGTTATTGAGTTGAATTCCTGGCTACTAGCTCTACGTGATTCATCAGAAGTCCGAATGCAACAAAAGCAGATGGGATATTCACTTCTTCAATTGCTAGAAGAACTAGGGCACCCTCTTCCTGATACGACTAAAAATCTTTCTTGGCCAATTGCATGGGGTTGGGCAGGTCTTGCATGGCAGTTATCGAAATCTGAAGTAATTGAAGGTTATTTATTTAGCTGGATTTCTAACCAGCTCAGTGCTGCAGTTAGGTTGTTGCCTCTCGGACCAACAAGAGCTCAAGTTTTGCAATCAAATCTTTTGCCATTAATTACCAAACAAGCCCAAGAACTGCTAGATAAAGACCCTAAACAAATCTGGACTGGTGATGTTGGTGCAACATTTGCACAAATCTCCCATGCTGAGCTTTATTCAAGGTTATTCCGAAGTTAATGAATGATGCATTAAGACTAGGCGTTGCAGGACCTGTAGGCTCTGGGAAAACAGCATTGATAGCTGCTCTCTGCAAAAGGCTGCGGGGTGAACTTCAATTGGCAATAGTAACTAATGATATATACACACAAGAAGACGCAAAATACCTTACAAAAGTTGGCGCACTACCACCAGAACGTATTAGAGGAGTAGAGACAGGAGGATGCCCGCATACAGCCATTAGAGAGGATTGCTCAATCAATCGCGCAGCAGTTGAAGATCTAGAGAGTCAGATATCAAATCTCGATATAGTTTTTGTTGAAAGTGGTGGTGACAATCTTGCCGCGACCTTCAGTCCAGAACTAGTTGATATTTGTATCTACGTAATAGACGTTGCCGCAGGAGACAAAATCCCCAGGAAAGGCGGACCTGGCATCACGCGCTCAGACTTACTTGTAATAAACAAAATCGATCTAGCAAAAATGGTTGGAGCAAGTCTAGAAGTAATGGAAAAAGACACCTCCAAGATGCGTGGCAATAAACCATGGTGCTTCACCAATCTTCGAAATGGAGATGGATTAGATGATGTAGTGCAATTCCTGTATAAACAGATACCTAATTTGTAATTCGGGTATACCTATTCATTAAAAAGGGTATTGGGCGATACATAGGGCAAGCTCCCTCATTAATAAATTCATCTTCTCGAATGTCAAAAGGACGTTCACTTCATTAAATGAGAAACATGTCTCTTACTAAGCGTCTATTTTTAGGCTTGACTTCAGTCGTAGTTGGTTCATCAATCACAGCATGCGGTGGTAGCAATCAGGCCACCGGTTGTCCAGATTGCGATGATCAAGTAACGGTTGGGATCCTTCATTCATTAAGCGGCACCATGGCAATTTCTGAATCCACCTTGGTGGATACAGAAAAAATGGCAATCGAAGAAATTAATGCTGCAGGTGGTGTAGAAGTTAATGGCAAGAAATATGAGATCAAATATATTGTTGAAGATGGAGCTTCAGATTGGCCGACATTTGCTGAAAAATCAAAGAAGCTAATTGATCAAGACAAGGTACCTGTCGTTTTTGGTGGTTGGACCTCAGCAAGCAGGAAAGCAATGCTTCCTGTTTATGAATCCAAAGATGCCTTCCTTTATTACCCAATTCAGTATGAGGCACAAGAATGTTCCAACAACATTTTCTATACTGGTGCCACTCCAAACCAACAATCGGAACCAGCAACTGAATTTATGTTTAAGCGCTCGCCTGCAGCAGGCAAGCCTTTCTTTCTTGTAGGTTCTGATTATGTCTTCCCGAGGACTTCAAATACCATAACCAAAGAGCAAGTTAAGTCTCTTGGAGGAACTGTAGTTGGGGAAGACTACTTACCCTTAGGCAATACAGAAGTCGCACCGATCATCTCAAAAATCAAGAAAGCTCTTCCCAATGGAGGAGTCATAATCAACACACTTAATGGTGATCAAAATGTTGCCTTCTTCAAGCAAATACAAGATGTAGGTATTACACCTAAAAATGGCTACTACGTTATGAGCTATTCAATAGCTGAAGAAGAAATAAGCACAATAGGTCCTGAGTTCCTTGAAGGACATTACGGTGCATGGAATTACATGATGTCAATCAATACTCCTGCCTCTAAGAAATTTGCCAGAAATTTCAAGAAGAGATGGGGCAATGACAGAGTCGTTGCTGACCCCCAAGAATCGGCCTACAACATGGTCTACTTGTGGAAAGCAGCCGTAGAAAAAGCAGGCAGCTTTGACGACAATGTAGTTAGAGAAGCACTTGTAGGAGTTAAGTTTGATGCGCCTCAGGGTCCTGTTCAAGTGATGCCTAACCATCACTTATCACAAACAGTCCGAATTGGAGAAATCACCGCTAACGGACAGTTCAAGATATTGGAATCTACTGATGGCCCAGTACTTCCACAAGCATGGAACCAATTTGAGCCAAGCTCTAAAGGTTATGCATGTGATTGGACTGACTCTCGCAAAGGAGAAAAGTATCGTCTCTAATCGCATCGATCAACAACATTCACTATTTAGGAGGCACCCAATTGCTGGGTTCCTCCTAAATTTCCTTTTTCAGATTTCCTCTTCAAATAGTGCAATTAATTCTTGAAAGTCTTTTCAATGGAGTTGCAATCGGTTCAGTCCTATTGATTGCTGCACTTGGACTGGCAATCGTTTTTGGACTAATGGGCGTGATTAACCTCGCTCACGGTGAATTGATGATGCTTGGTGCATACTCTACTTATGTAACTCAATTAATTTTTAAATTACCAGCCCTAAAGCCTTTCTATAACGCGTATGTAATCGTTGCGATAGCAGTAGCATTTGTAGTCAGTGGAATAGTAGGCATTCTTTTAGAGAGGTCCATAATCAGACGGTTATACGGAGATCCCTTGGAAACCCTTTTGGCCACTTGGGGAGTAAGCCTCATACTCCAGCAATTTGTAAGAAGTGTTCCTTTGGCTTATGGGACAGGACTTGTTGTTGCGCTTTTAATTGGGATGTTATTACCAATAGGTCTGCCCAAAAAGTTATATGAAAAGTTTTCCGGTCGAATTATTCGACTTGCATGTTGGGCGATATCAGCATTATTAGGAGTATTAACGTCAAATAGCCTATCCACTGCTATAAGCAAACTAGGACGCGCTAGTGCCAGAAATGTAGACGTAACTGCTCCTTCATGGATGCGCGGAGGATTTGATTTATGGAATATCACATTCCCTATTACTCGCCTAGTAATAATTGTAATTACATTAATTGCTGTCTTAGGAGTCACGTGGTTCCTCAAAAAAAGTGTTTGGGGAATTCGTATTCGTGCTGTGACTCAGAACAGATCAATGAGTGATTGCCTCGGGATTTCTACAGAAACAGTTGATGTCCTCACATTCGGCATAGGCTCAGGACTTGCAGGTGTGGCTGGTGTTGCAGTTTCTCTACTTGGATCTGTTGGGCCCAATGTTGGGGGTAGTTATATCGTTGGTTGCTTCATGGTTGTAGTACTTGGTGGAGTGGGGAACTTACTTGGAACGATCATTGCATCATTTGCCATTGGGATTATGACTGACCTAATAGGCGCTGGTCGACTACTGACTATCTGGCCTGATATGCCTACACCACTAGCGTCAGCCGTAGATTTCTTTGCAACAACAAGTATGGCCAGGGTAATGGTTTTTGCATTAATAGTTATATTTCTCCAATTCCGTCCAGCTGGTTTATTCCCCCAAAAGGGTCGAATGGTAGAGGTATAGACACATGAAAAACTTACCAAAGTCAAGCCGGTGGTTCTTGTTACTTATATGGATAACAATTATTGCGGCAATTATTGCAGCCCCAGCACTCTTACCAGTCTTTCGACTGAATTTACTTGGTCGTTATCTTTCTCTAGCAATAGTTGCTCTCGGTGTTGATCTGATTTGGGGATATGCAGGTCTTCTTAGCCTTGGACAAGGAATTTTCTTTACACTTGGAGGCTATTGCGCTGCAATGTACCTTCAATTAAATAGTTCATCAGACCTTCCCAATGGAATTCCTGAATTCTTTGCACTTTATGGAGTTAAGGAGTTGCCGTTCTTTTGGGAACCCTTTAAATCCCCAATATTCACACTAATAGCCATTTGGCTTATTCCAGCATTAGTAGCAGGCACGCTTGGCTTCCTAGTATTTAGAAACCGTATAAAAGGTGTTTACTTCTCAATACTTACTCAAGCTGCTCTTTTAGTGTTTTTCAATTTCTTTAATGGTCAACAAAAACTTATCAACGGTACTAATGGTCTCAAAACAGATGTAACCCAACTATTCGGACAAATGGTTGGATCTGATTCAATGCAACGATGGTTCTTTTGGCTTACAGCAATAATAGTTGTAATCGCATGGTTTTTTGCTCGCTGGGTCGTACGTGATCGATTCGGAAATGTATTAATAGGAATAAGAGATGATGAGCCAAGAGTTCGTTTTACTGGCTATAACCCAACTCTTTTTAAAACGATAGTCTTTGGAATAGCAGGAGGTTTAGCTGGCATTTCAGGAGCACTCTATACAGTGCAATCAGGAATTGTTTCTCCTCAATTCATGACAGTTCCATTTTCAATCGAAATGGTCATTTGGGTCGCTGTAGGTGGGCGTGGAACACTTTTAGGGGCAATCCTTGGAGCAGTGGCAATCAATTATGCGAAGAGTCTTGTAAGTGAAGCATTACCAGCAAGTTGGATGTTTATTCAAGGTGGTTTATTTATCCTTGTTGTGACAGCATTACCCGAAGGAGTTCTGGGTTGGCTACAAAGTGACCGGCCAAGGAATCTTCTTACTCGCCTAGGTGTTTCGAGACCTGTTAGCACTTATCCCAGTCTTGAAGCTGAAAGCAAGCAAGAGGTAAAAAAATGAACAAATATCTTCTTGAATTACATCATATTTCGGTCAGCTTCGAAGGTTTTCTTGCACTTGATGATCTTAATCTTTCTCTTCGCAGTGGAGAGCTTAGAGCAGTAATTGGTCCAAATGGAGCAGGCAAAACAACTTTTTTAGACGTCATCACTGGCAAAGTCAACCCGACAATAGGAGATGTGGTTTTCAAGGGGAGGTCAATAGTTGGCAAACATGAACATCACATTGCTCGACTTGGGATTGGAAGAAAATTCCAAAGCCCAAGGGTTTTTGAAAATCTAACCGTTTTTGAGAACCTTGCACTTGCTGTCAGCAGTAATAAAAAACCAATACCCCTGCTAATTGGAGAAGTCAAAAGGAAAGATAAAGATGAGATTCATCATTTGATGAGTATCGTAAACCTTCAATCAAAAGAAAATATATCAGCAGGGTCACTTTCACATGGTCAAAAACAATGGTTGGAAATTGCCATGCTTGTAGGACAAAACCCAGACATGTTGCTAGTTGACGAACCAGTTGCGGGGCTAACTGATGAAGAAACAGACATGACAGCCGATCTTCTTAAATCCCTTGCAGGCGAGCATACAATTCTGGTGATAGATCATGATATGGAGTTTATTAGACGTCTAAATAGCCAAGTATCTGTTTTGCATCAGGGATCTGTTCTATGCGAGGGCACCATGGAAGAAATTCAACGTGACTCCCAGGTAATAGAGGTTTATTTAGGTCGCCCAGAAGAGGGTCAGCCATGAATCTTCTAGAAACAAAAGGGCTAAATACTTACTACGGTGAAAGCCATATTCTCAGAGATATTGATCTATCTGTTCATCACGGAGAAATGGTCTGTCTCATCGGTCGCAATGGTGTAGGAAAGACAACCTTTTTAAAGGCCCTAATAGGTCTTCTAGAGGCAAGAAGTGGTGAAATTTTATTAGAAGGCAAATCACTACAACGCGAGGCGCCGCATTTAAGAGCTAGAGCAGGTATTGGATACGTACCTCAAGGTCGTGAAATTATTCCATATTTAACTGTTGAAGAAAATCTTTTACTAGGTCTTGAGGCATTACCAGGTGGCTTAACTCAGCACAAAAGAATAGATTCATTTATTTACGAACTTTTTCCAATTCTTCAAAAGTTTCTACCACGAAAAGGAGGAGACCTAAGTGGTGGGCAACAACAACAATTAGCCATTGCAAGGACATTGCTAGGGCAACCAAAACTTCTGTTACTTGATGAACCTACAGAAGGTATTCAACCAAATATTGTTCAAGACATAGAAGCTGCTGTAAAACGGATAATTGCTGAGAAGGGCATTGGAGTGTTACTTGTTGAACAACATCTCCATTTTGTTCGCCAAGCTAATCGCTACTACGCTATGCAGAGAGGTGGAATTGTAGCGACAGGAAAAACTACTGACTTAAGCCAATCAGTAATCGATCAATTCCTAAGTGTTTAGGTCTAACACTCTCCAAATTCAAAACGGATAGAAGGAGCAGAAGGTCTATTATCAGAAATAAATATCTTTGAACTTTACTCTTAACTTAATCTAAAAGAAAGCGGAAGCTTTCCTCTCGAAAAATTGTGGGCTCAAAAAATAACAAGAATTCAACAAAAAAGCTTGCGCTTTTAATCTTGGCTTATATGTTCAATCTAAATAATTATTGGCTGTGTACCTAGAACAGATAAGTCTCGTTAACTCACAAATTCGGCTGGCATTAAGAAAAGGTGACTCAAAAACAATATCTGAATCAATCCTTAGACTTTGCAAAGGGAGCCGAGAAAAAGCTGATCGACTAACAAATTGGTTTTCCCAAGTAGCAATAAGCTGTAATAAAAACAAGGGCATCACAATGGATATGTCGATGATGAGAATGTGGCAATTAGGGAATATGGACATTCAAGAAATAACAGAGTCAGGCAAACCTTCCTTCGTCTTAACAGTATCTGGGACTGAAAAAATAAGTGCAACACCTAAAGAAAAGTGGTTTGAAGTCCTCCTATGGAACGATCATAAACAACTAACTAAAGGTAGTTAGTTCATTGATATTATACCAATCCTCAGATCTATTGCTGTCACAGGATACCTATGGCTTTATAGCAGCTATATTAACTACAATTGCATTCTTACCTCAGTTAATAAGAACTTACAAAACAAAGTCAGCTGAAGATGTATCAATGGCAATGTTAATTACTTTCATGGCAGGCCTTGTTTTCTGGATAGTATATGCATTACAGGCGAAAGCTCTCCCAGTGCTATTAGCTAATACCATAACACTAGTACTTAATTCATTAATTCTTATATTGAAACTAGTTTATAGAAAAGTCTCAAAAAATACCATTTGAAAAGTTAATAATTAAATATTTAGTCGTCAAATTCAATCTTAGGCTTCTTCTTCACCTTACCTGCAAGTAACTGATATAGCGCATCAAGAGAGTTGTAGACCTCCTTTAGCTCGGTCAGTTCAGGCAACAAACCGTCTTCACTGAGCATCTGATCCAAATCCCGGAGCTCTTGTCGGATATATCGCAAATGCGAACTGACCTCTTCTCTCTTACTAGTTGACATTGAATGCTAATTAAGTATGTATTTAGGTTAGTCAATAATAAACTCAAAAACTATAGAGAGTAAGGATTCCAATAGAAATGAAAAAAATCATAAGGAGTTTGCAAACAGTGATGTTGTGAAACCCTTCTAAAAGCCTAAGCAAGAAGGATCAAAGCCAGAAGAATTCCAAAGTTAAAGGACTAGTTTGAAAATCTCAAAAAACATACGAATCATCAAACTTCCTATTATCAAAAAGCCAATGTCATGAAAGACATGATATTTAAAAAATCAGAAGTATTAGTTGAACCTAAAAAAACTAACATGCGTGAATTATGAATATTACTTCATCCCCATAACGGAGAAAAAAGGATCTCCTTCAATACCTAAAAATTTATTTATACCTCTTGACTCACCTTTCTGTTTGATTGCATGAATATCAGTAAAACCTTGTGAAGATAAAACTTTCTCTACATATTTAATATGATCATCATCAGTTCCATATCTCCATATATTGGGTGTCTTATCCCAGAAGGCCCTATTGGAGAAAGAAACAATTATCTGGCCTTTGTGGGTTAGTGAACGAAAAATTTCCGCCATGATGTCTTCAGGGTATTGTAAATATTGCCATGCAGCTACCATTAAGCAATAATCTATTGAATGGTTCTCCAATGGTAATTTCTTATTCTTGTTAAGATCTTGAACCCAAAAACTATCTAACCTTGGGTTCCTTTGAAGCTCTATTTGGTTTAGGCCATGACCAATAACTCTTTTATAGGTCATGTCTTCTGGCAAATGACTCACCCAACTACTCATTAAATCTAAAATAATAGATTGTGACGAGATCCGCTCTCTATAAAGACTTGTCAATTGAGATCTGAAACCATCATCTAGATGATGCACAAATCGTGGCTGTGAATAAAAAAGAGAATCATCATTATCATCTTCTTTTCTCCTCTGCATTTGCGTTAACATCATTAAATCCATTCCAAGCCAGAGTTATCAATTCAAAGATAGCAACTATTTTGCCAATAGTGCTTGGCAAGCAATAAGAGAAAGAAATTATTATCATCTTGTTACTGCAAATAATCCAAAGTTCTAAAGCAAAGAATTACAGAAGGTCAGTATTAATTATAGATAGCGAATATCAGAAATTCTATTAAAAGCCGGAACTCCATATCAAAAGGCATAGGCACAATATTATATAAGATGTCATAGTATACAAAAACTAGCTTGGACCATTACATGTCAAAACAAGAATTAGAACAATTCCTTAGAAAAGTTGAACAACTAAATAAAATGGTTGATTCATTAGACAAAGTTCCTGGCAGGAGAGAATCATTAGCTGCATGTAAAAACCACAATGAAGTTGTTGAGCTAGCTCAGTCATGGGGATATGCAATAGGTCGACGTTGGGGGGAAAATGTATAAAGTTAAATAGCCATAGTCAGATCGTTATCCTTTTTTATTTTAAAAGTTAGATAAAATGATTCAATGCTCTACTTTCTCTAGTTTGCCAGAATAGTCTTTATCAATCCTCAAGTATCCATACCAATCAGGCCTCAGCTCCTGAGAACGGTTCTTTGGGTCTTTAGTTAGTAATATTTCCCAGCCATTAATATCACTTACGGGATAACAATCATCAACTATTGAATCAGGTGATATTAATTTAATGTCATCTTTATGCCTCTGAAAGGATCCATTTAGTAGTTTATTTCTTGCAATCTCATTAGCTTGACTTGCAGATTTCGCAACACATAAATCAATCGCATGTAACTCTAATAATGAACTTGGATCATAGGCACCATAATTTACAAACCAGAGTTTATTTGCACTAAGTAAATCATTCACTTTAGATCTATTGCTAATGCTATTTCCATCATTAGCATTCTTTTTGACAAGAGAGACTTTATAGCCGTTGATAAATTTTATCTCCATATAACTATCAATATGTAAACCTTTTTTCCTACCAAACCATTCATTGCAGAGTATGGGGAACGACTCACGAATTGTCTGAGCAGCAACAAATCTAACGTCATGTAATTCAATATGGCAATTTTTAGCTCGTCCGCCCAAGACGACTAAAAACAAATTGAAGCTCTGACTCTTTACAACCATAATATGTCAACTCAAGTAGGAGTTCACCCATAAGCTATATACAATGATCCATTTTAGAGCTACCAGGTGGAATAAGAAAAGCAGGGACAAATAAGGTAAACTTTTATAATTTAATACTCTTAGTTTTTCGTCATTAACTAACCCAATAATATCATTTATTCTTAACTACTCATTTCTGAATGCGATCAAGTACCTAACTTATTAATATATTAGCATTAATGTTTAATTAACAAATGAAATAAGGTTCAGATAACTTTAAGGACTTATCAAAGTTTTTTTTCTATAACCCTCAAATCATCTAGAAAGTTAGATTTTTTGTCTGAAAAATCAGTTCCGCAATGTTGAATGTAGACATCATCGAAAGCAAAGATAACAAGCATCCAAGAAATAGAAGAAGCAAAGGCTAATCGTTTGAACACAAAAAATTAACTAAAACAATACTAATCTCACAGATCACTAGTGATATATCCCTGTAGCTGGTAGGTTCATCTCCTTATGTGGAATTTCTTTTGACTCAGGTTACTGTCGGAGAAAATGAGGGTGTTGAATCGGCGCTCCGTCGCTTTAAGCGTCAGGTCTCTAAGTCTGGGATCTTCTCGGACCTCAAACGCATTCGTCATCACGAGACCCCTGTAGAGAAGTACAAAAGAAAACTTCAGCAACGTCGTCGCAGTCGCCGACGCTAATTAGAAGCAATTAATTTCATAACTGCCAGACTTGCATACAGAATCAAAACGTCTCATAAAGCCTAATCTTTATAATTTAAATCCCATTTCACTCATTGAGG
>QCGF01000006.1 GCA_003278175.1 Prochlorococcus sp. AG-363-P15 | reverse complement strand
AAAGCTCTATTGGTCAAATCATTGAAATTACCAGCAGCCAGCAAGCCAAGTCATTGTCCATGAATGAAGCAATAGAAAGCTTTAAAGTAAAAAATTAAGTACTATATAAAAAAATAGAAGCTCAAATGAACACCAACGCAAAAATCGACGCGTTGCAGTTAATGCTTACAGATCTGCGTACACGTCATGAACCAATAAGACATAAGGCTGCATTTCGTGGTTGTCAACCAGAATTTCAGACATTAGTCACAAAATTAATAGAGCAACTTGAATCAGATCTTAGACAAGAAAAGCAGCTTTTACGTGAGTTAAATTAAAATATAACCTTAGAAGAAACTAACAGTTCAATAAATCTAGGAATTTTAAAATTGAGCATTATTTAGTATATTATTAGCCTAATTCAAGGCACGCCAAGCCATAAACATCATGCATATTTATAGGTGGTTGATCACCTTTATACATACGAATTGTATTAGAAAGCTTTTCAAAACCTAGTGTATCTAAAAGAGCCTTTACAAATGGATTAAGACCGGGTGTATCTAACAAAATTACACCAGAGTGCTTTCTTAATAGATGTATTAACAATAGTCCTGCTAGCTTCGGGGTATCTGCTAATAAAGGGCCAATTCTCCAACCTTCACCTTCCTTAAGAAGACAAGGTCGGATGCGGCCAAAGCCGTGACAACGGCCATTAGCATCAACAAGAGCCAAAACTTTACCTGCAGGATGGTTAAGCCAATCTGCAAGAAAATGTGGCCTAGGACTTGGCTCCCTCATTGCATCATAAGATTGAACAACATTAGAAGGAATATCTTTATCTTCTAGAATCATTAAACCTTCTAAATCTATGTGTTCAGTTATAAAGTTAAATGATGAATCACCATTCCCTATACATTGCCATCGCGTAGTAACTGACGAATGCTTAAAACCCCATTGTGAATAATCTGAAACTCTATCAAGGGCTGCTTCTAAACCGATACAAGGTAGATCGATTAAATGATTCAACGCATGTTTCCAGAGTTCAACGCCATACCCATTACCTCGTTGATCAGGAATAACAAGAAAAAGTCCAATAAATCCATATGATGCGTTATATCTCACTCCTGCAATGCACCCAATTGGTGTATTGCCAAGCCAACCCACCCATAGTCCCTGACGATCAGTATGGCGATAAATACTTACATCACCTGCCCCAGGTGTAAAACCTTCAAGGCGCGACCATTGTGTAACTCTAGGAATATCTCCTCGCTCAAGAGGCCTTATTTTTAAGTAAGAATTACTCTTTGGAAATACTTGTGTAATTTTCTAGAACTCCATCGAAAAAGGTAATACCATTTTGACAGTTGCCTGTCTATTTATCAAGAAACAAGAATATTTAAGACAAGAATCAAATTGCAGTATATAAATATAGGACTAAATATATATTTAGTGACAATGTTAGATCAAAATATATCTATCGTAATTGAAGAAAATTTTTGACTAGACGATGTCTTTAGAAGTTTTGTTTAGATTTGAATATGCTATTGGTGCAATTAGCAAGAATAATATCCACCATAAGAGAATTAAAATAGATAAAATACTTGTTATCCAAATACGATTAGGCCACCAAAGGCTAATTAAAATTACTATAATGCCAGTAAGCAGAATACTCCATGGTTGACACCAAAAAGGCTTTTCATCCCAGAAATCATTATAGGAAAAGCTTTCAATATTATCCTTCATCTTAATTCTTCTAATTCCTTACTTGCATGTAACTCAGCAAATTTTTCATAACCTCCTACATATATTCCATCAATAAATACTTGAGGGAATGTATCAATTCCGGTTTGTTCTTTAATCGACAGGAATGAATTATCATCTTCTATTGTCTTGACAATGTGAGGAATATTTAATGCTCTAATCATGCGTAGTGCTCTTGTGCACCATGGACAGCCCGGCATAACGGCTATCTCTAATCTGGGAGTAGAACCTTTAATAAGATTATTAGCAGTATTTCCTGAGTCAGTTTTTGATGTATCAATAAAGCCAACAAGCAAATCAACCGCCTTTAAAACAACACTGCCTGGTTCAAGGTGTCCGCCCCATACATTGCAATCACTATCAGAAATGCTTAGGTGAAGGTGAACCCCATTTTTAGTGACAGTTCCATTCAAAGTAATTATCTCAAGATTTCCCTCGAGAACTGTTGGTTTCGATCTTCCTGGGCATTGAAAACACGCTTTAGATAGGTTCCCAACAACTCCTATAACAAAACCAGATTTACTGCTTTGAATGCCAACCTTCTCAAGGCTTAGACGCAAATCGCTTCCAGAACTAAGTTTGAGAGGCAAGGTTTCCATACATAGCTCTAAGTTTGATACAAGATTAGGAGATCGTATTGAAATCTACCAACCTCTAAATCCAAAATATATAAGAATTTAAGGAAGAGTAGATCAATCCTCTAATTTTTTATAAACTCATAAGACACTATAAAATTTATAAAAATGCATTTAAAAAGTCTTAATGGCTGCAAGTTATCTATAAGTAATTATCCTACATTTTCTTATAATGCTATTGGAGGAGGAGGTGAAGGTATAATACAAAATGACTCCACAGATGAATTCTTATCTATTGTCTTTAACACTTCTAACTTTTCAATACCTCCATTAAATTGGAAAACAGCTAAAATACTTGGGATACCAATATTACCAGGCTTAGAAATCACTATTAAACCTAAAAAATTATTAGGTAGGTTATATCTAGATAATGGTTTATTTTTACTAGATTTTCATGCTGACTTTAACTTTACTATTGGAAATATCTTCAAAGCTCCAGATCTTGTTGTAGATACGGTACTAACGACTAACAAAGTACAAACAAGTAATTTTAATGCTCAGGGCATGCATCTTCAAAAAAATGGGATGGTCATATTAGTTGGGTCAGCAATTATTCAACCAACTGGTAATTTTCTACTTGATACATTTCTAAAACTTCCTAATGAAGCCCTAGCAGAGCTGCATTGCCAACTTAGTGGATATACTTAAAGATAATTTAAAATCTGAAATTTAACGAATATTGCCTAATTCATATAATGTAAATTTATTATTCTTCCATTTTACGAACTATATAGGTCATTGCGACTAGAGAGCCAACCAAGACAAGGAGCAGGAAAGTTGTCATTAAAAAATAAGCTTGTTTACATAATCTTCGCACTTTTAATAGATACGTGCAATATTGCATATATTAATAACAAAATAAAATCCACTGATAAGCATTTTGGCCCCCTCTATTAAAGACACTCGAAAACTTAAGCTCCGCAAACTTGCAAATCTCTTGACGCTCTTCAGAGCATTAGTTGGACTTCCGATTCTACTTGCCTTAAGTTCAAAGAATTTATCTTTTGCATGGATATTAATTATGCTTGGTGCAATAAGTGATTTCGCTGACGGAAAGTTGGCAAGAGCAGCCGGAGGAGGAACAAAGTGGGGGGCAAGATTAGATCCACTAGCTGACAAAATTCTACTTTTATCACCATTGCTTTGGTTATCAAGCAATTCATTCTTGCCACTCTGGTCAGTATGGATTGTTCTGACAAGAGAGTTAATTATTACTTTGTGGCGAGCTTCTGAAGCAAAAGGAGGAGCTGCCTCTCAAATAGGCAAAGCAAAAACAATTCTTCAATTTGCAAGTGTATTATTAATGATTTGGCCACTGAGTTGGGGTGGAATCTCTTTTGCACTAGAAGTTCAGAGATTAGGCTGGCTAATTTTCTGGCCGTCTTTATTCTTATGTTTATATTCAGGTATCAATTATATGAAGAATCAAGTAATATCTGATCTGAACTAAAGTCAATTGAATCTGATTGGTTCAATAAATAATCATTGTCATAACTATCTTTGAAGCCTTCTAATAAAGTGTATTTTGGTTTCCAATCTAAGTCCCTTTCAATTCTAGTTATATCAGTTAAAAAATGCCCAATTCTTAAAGGGAAATTTTTGCGAGCCTTTGGGTCCAAAGAAGCAGGGTTAAAAAAGCAGATATTAATTTGGTCAATGTTCTTACCACAGGCATAAGCTGCGGCTTCTACTACTCCGAGGAATGTGGAGCCTTTACTTCCAGAACAATTATAAATTTTGTTATTTGCAGCCTTTCTTTCTATCGAGATGGACATTGCTTCAGCCAAGTCACTTACATGACCTAGTTGAGTTATCCAAGATCCGTTACCGGGTATAGGAACTGGCCTATTATTTATTATTCTGTCAAAGAACCATTTCTCAATAGGATTGTAATTGCCAGCTCCATAAATATATGTAGGTCGGAAAACAGTAAAAGGGATGCCCTCATTAGCCAGCCATTTCTCAGTCTTTACCTTGCCAAAATGCCTACTGTTTGGATCTATTAAACTATGCTCATCATGTGGCAATATATTTGAATCAGCGTACACGCCTGCTGAGCTTACATAAACAAATCTATGAGTTGGGAATCCTGTATTTGCAATGATTTCCTGTGTATCTTCAAGCTCCCTGCCAGATATATCTATAATCACATCAAATCGCCTATTTTTTAATATTTTCAAATCATTTGTAGATTTGCGATCTCCTTTCAAGTGCTCAACATTATCTGGGACGGCTCGATTGCCACGAGTAAATAAAGTAAGGTTGTGGCCATTTGCTGCCAATCTAGAGACCAACGATTTACCAACAAACCGTGTCCCTCCAAGTACAAGAGTCTTCAAAATTCAAGTATCAAAATACAAGACCATTCAAGCGCGTAAATAAATAGAGCGAAAAGCTCGTCAGCCATTCAGGATGGTTAGCAAGGAAATAAAGTATGTTATGGAAATCATCCCAGCCATTGACCTGCTGGAAGGGAAATGCGTAAGACTCAACCAAGGCGACTACAGTCAGGTCACCCAATTCAATGATGACCCAGTAAATCAAGCCCTGGATTGGCAAAATCAAGGAGCTTCAAGACTTCATTTGGTTGATCTTGATGGAGCAAAAACAGGTCTACCAATAAACGACTCATCGATAAAGCAAATCGTTGATGCTTTAGAAATTCCTATACAACTAGGTGGGGGCGTCAGATCAATAGATAGAGCAGAAGAACTTATCGATTACGGACTCGATCGGGTCATCCTAGGAACACTTGGAATAGAAAGACCTGACCTAGTGAAGAATCTCGCAACACGTTTTCCTGGAAAGATTGTTATAGGAATTGATGCCAAAGAAGGAAAAGTTGCTACACGTGGTTGGATTAGTCAAAGCAAAACACTTGCAACAGAATTAGCCAGAAGTTATTCCAATACAGGGATTGCAGCGATTATAAGTACTGATATAGCCACTGATGGAACTCTAGAAGGTCCCAATATTGAGGCATTAAGAGAAATAGCAGATGCCAGTAATGTTCCAATAATTGCTTCTGGGGGAGTTGGATCAATTTCCGACATAATTTCTCTACTCGCACTAGAAGATCAAGGAGTGACAGGAGTTATCGTTGGCAGAGCCCTTTACAACGGCGCCATAGGTCTTAAGGAAGCAATGAATGCGATTGAAAATGGTCATATTGAAGATCCTCCTATGAACAAAAATTTTTTTTCGTAAGCAAATAGAAAATTTGTTGATGATCAAATTTATAGGCTTTAATTCATGGGTTTTTAAAATGTTATAGGGCTGGAGTATTTACTAATACTCGTTATATTTTCTATAGAGATTTTCAGGTGATCAATTTGGCTGAGGGAGAATCCAATCAGATCCTCTTGCTGGCTCCAAAATTGTTAGGAGAATCATTGTCCACACAGCTAAATAATCAAGAGCCAGATCTAAAAATCTTCTTAAGAAAGGAAGACCTCACTAGGAATCCATGTCTAGTGATTTGGTCTATAGAAAGGCTTGAAATAGCAAGTGTTGTTCAAATAGAACTCCGACGTTTACAAGAATATTGGATGCCGGCTCCCGTCCTATTACTATTACCAGAAAAAGTAAACCTCAAAACCAGTGAGGTTCTCCAATTTGATTGTCCAGGTCTCCTTCAAGATCCAGATATAAATACTTTAAGAGAGGCAATAGGAACAATTAGAGGCGGTGGTCGAGTAGTAAGGCTAAAAGACCAAGAAGAAGACAAAAGATTCAGAGAACAATCAACCATGGGGCTTGGACAATGGCTACTTCTTAGTGGAATTCAACAAATCAACGGCGAACTCCAGAAAGTAGAACAGCATCTGAATCCCCCACCTCAAAATTCGTTCAAGCAAATTCTTCTATATGGAAGAAGAAGAGAGTTAAAAGCATCAAAGATGATTCTTTATTGGTTATGGGGCCCTCTCAGAGTTGCAATAGACCCTCTTGAATCAAATAAAGACACCCCTTTCACCTTAAAGTCATCAATTGGATCGTCTGGCTATCCCTTAGGAAATGAATATGGGACAAATATTAACCTAAAAAAAAGAGATTCAATATCCGTTTGGGAAGCCATTCATGACCGATTAGATAAAACTATTCAAGAAGGACTCGTTAATTCGACTGGCAATCTTCTGGCAATTGAAGGATTAAGTGTATCCAGGCAAAAAGACTTACTAATTGCACTACTAAACCAATTAGACCAAGTAATTAAAAAACTGCGAAATCAGAAAGACATTTCTTCTACCTACAAGGAGAGCTGGTTAGAACTACAGCCAGAATTGCTTAAAGAAGCATTACGATCTATGGCAGGTAGCTATGTTCGTCTCCCATTCAAAAATCAACTAACACCAGTGGGAGAACAAGTATTAACAATGTCTAATTTATCCGAAAGTGACGAGGAGCTTCCAGAATGCGAACAAATGTTGAATCCCCTCTTAACAAATACACCCTTAACTATAGAAGGACAGCTTTTACCTGCAGATGATCCTCGTGCCGTTATTCAGCTAGAGATGTTTATTAGCAACTGGTTAATTCGTAGTGCTGAGCTTGTGAGTTCAGAAGTTATCTCAGCAAGTGGGCAATGGCCAGAATTAAGGAGATATCTTCTCAAACCCAAATTTATTTCGACTCGCGAACTCGAACGACTACGAAACCAGTTAAATAGTCAAAACAGATGGAAACAACTTATTCAGAGACCAATCCAATTATACGAAAGTAAACGTCTTTTTTATAGATTAAGGAAAGGCCATATACAACCAGTTCTTGTGACAGAGCCAAGAGATGAAGAGTTACGGCAACTTGATTGGTGGCAACAGCAAGTTGCACTACTAGTAGAAGCCAGAGATGCAATAGCTCCACAAATTCAACTACTCATTACCAAAGTAGGTGACTTGATGGTTATTATTTTGACTCAGGTCATAGGTCGTGCGATTGGACTTGTAGGACGTGGCATCGCTCAAGGTATGGGAAGAAGTCTTGGAAGAAACTAATAAATTTCATTCAATATCAAAAAATTGACTACACTTCGCTGATCTTTCAAATGTTTCGTCTCATTCCAAAACTTCTAACTCTAGTCCTGACGCTCTTGTTGCTTATAAATCCAGTCCATGCCTCAAGAGACACTAATAGCTATGACGGCAACATATTTCCGATATATGCTGGCAATGGATCCCTTGTTCCACCAAGAAGTTCACTTTCAACCTCTCTTGAAAATAAAAGGACAAGTGTCCTTGTTTTTTATCTTGATGACAGTTCGACAAGTAAAGCCTTTGCACCAGTCTTGTCAGGATTAAAACTTCTTTGGGGTACATCCATAGATATAACGCCAGTCACCACAGATGAATTCCAAGGTATTCAAGTTAATGACCCCAATGAAGAAGCCTATTATTGGCATGGAAATATACCTCAAGTAGTTGTAATTGATGGAGAAGGGCACATACAACTAGACCAAGATGGGCAAGTGTCTATAGAAACAATAAATAAGGCAATTTCAAAGGCTTCAGGCCTTAAAGAGCCAGAGTTTTCAATTTCAATAAAAAGCTTTAACGAGTACAACAGTGAGCCTTCTAAAGAAGGCTATACAGACCCACGTCAGTGAACTAATGAAAAAAATGATTGCTGGATTAAGAATTATACGTAATCCTTTTAAATAACCAACTACGCTTGAGGGCATTACTTGCAAGTCAATCCGGTAATTCTTATGACCGGTCTTCATATATTCCTAATAGTCCTTTGCTTTATAGCAGCTTGTCTTGAATTGAGACATAGATTAAGGCCCTCTTCTCCACTAATTCTCGATACTCTGGATTGGGAAATTAAAAAGAGTATTGATGGAATACAAATAATTGGTTGGTTGGAAATAAGTAACCCTCATAAACGTATGGAAGTTATGGTGCCTGAAATTGATATATCACCAACTTTGCTCGGGAAAGAGGGTGTCAACGAAATAATAGTCAGAAGTAATATTCAAGCAGTTCATCCAGATGAAGAATACAGAAAGGACGGCTACTGGCAAGCCTACATAATAAAAAGCAAAAAAAGCACTCGGGCCTTTGTCTCCATCAAATTAATTAATAGTGAATCAATTGAAGCAATTTCAGTGGTAGAAAATGTTTGGGTTGAAATAAATTGGATAAATTATGGACCTTTTGGGAGAATAAGAAAACGAGACGGAATAGTTATACCTTTAAAAAGGCCTATGCCTCTAACTGCTGACAATGCATACTTTCAGCAATATAAAGATTACCAATTACTCCCATTGAAAACACACCTTCTAGGTCCGCAAGATGACATCGTAGAAGTATTGACTACATATACAGCAAACATTGCTCGTCCTGGAGATGTCCTGACAATAGGAGAAACTCCAATAGCGGTAATGCAAGGTCGTTATAAACACCCAAGCACAATTAGACCAGGATTAATAGCAAGACTCTTATGTCGTGCTTTTCATCCCACAAGCAGTCTTGCTACTGCGTGTGGGCTACAAGCTTTAATCGATCTTGTAGGGCCATCAAGAGTGATTATTTCATTCCTTATTGGTGTTGGAGGAAAATTTATAGGTATAAAAGGTCTTTTTTATCGACTTGCAGGAGAACAAGCACGTCTCATTGACGACATAACAGGAACAACCCCTCCCTATGACCAGACAATCGTTCTTGGTCCAATAGCTCCCAAAGAAATCTGTGAAAATATATCTAGCAAACTGGGTATTGACGTTGCCATTGTTGATGTAAACGATTTGGGCAGGGTAAAAGTGCTTGCTGCAAACAAAAAGTGTAATAAAGCCTTTCTAAAAAAATCATTGAGGTCAAATCCTGCTGGCAATGCGAATGAACAAACACCCATTGTCCTTGTAAGGCCAAATTAATAAAACTAAAAGCATAATCTTGAGGGATAGATAGATTGTTATCAAGAATCATGGGACGAACGTGATCGAGGCACCTAACAGCCCCCTTCGCGTGGAATCGCTAAGTGCAAGTCACTTATCAAAACTTGCGTCGTTAAGGCCAACCAACAGACTTGGCTGGCTTCAGTTAATGCTGTTCAATAATCTAATAGCGAAATTAGAAAGGAATACTCATATTGATCTCCAAACAAGGAGACCTTTTTGCTTAGTTGGACTAGAAAACGATATGCCAATAGCTCTAATTGTTATTAGACCATGCAATAGAAGAGGCAGTTGTTGGTTTATCAACTTTCCCGAAATACTAAATAATCCACAAGTATTGACGGTCCCTTTTATCAGACAAAAACTAATTCAAAATGCTTTAGATCTATATAAAGATAAGGCACAAAGTTGGCTAATAAGATTTCCAGCTAATGAAAAAAGTCATATAGCTATTGTTCGTGAGCTTGGTTTTCAACCGCTAAAATTATCAAACACATGGCATTCGCCTCAGAAGATAAATCCTTCAGAAACTGAACATTACTTATGTGATTCAGAGAACAACCTAGTGTGGCAAGAAGTCAACACATCAAATGCAAACGATCTTTTGAGACTCGAACAAGCAGCAGAATCTAGTCAATTACGTCAAATCCAAGATCGGCAATGGAGAGATTATTTAAATCCAAAATCACCTTTTAACAAAGTATTAATCTCTAAGTCTAACAATTCTCAAATTGCAATTGCAGGTTTCGTAGTGCATGACATATTAGAAGGAGAATTGATAATTAAACTTTTAAGGGATTTAGCATGGGACCAGCGTCTATCTGAAGCTATCCCCAAAATACTAAAAAATATTGAACTACAGCCTAAAAACATTACACTTGAATCTTCAATTGAAGATACCGAGTTAACAGAACTAATCAAATCGTGTAGTTGGAATCTTAAACATGAAACTCTACTTTTAGGTCGTACTATTTGGCGAAGACAAGAAAGTCAAAGGTTAATCAAAGGAGCAAATCAACTTGAGTCTATGCTTGGAAGATTTGGCCCACAAAGTCCTCCACTCCCAACTCCAAGCCTTGAGCCTAGGTAAGTTAATTATGAAACCAAACCCAATATCAATAATTAGTCTAGATGTAGGTCGCAAAAGAATTGGTTTAGCTGGATGTGATCCACTAGGGATTACTGTTTCAACACTTCCAGCAATAATGCGCAGAGATTTTGATCAAGATATGTTCATATTAAAAAAATATTGCGAGCAAAGAAAAGTTGAAGGTCTTGTTGTTGGATTGCCGCTTGATGACAAAGGGATTCCTACAAAACAAGCCAAATATTGTGAAAATTACGGAATTAAAACTGCAAAAAGACTAGTCTTGCCAATCGCATGGGTCAATGAACACAGCAGTACTTGGGCTGCAGCAGAACAAAATAAACTTCATAATGACCGATCTGGACAACTTGATAGTGCAGCAGCAGCATTGTTGCTAGAACAATGGCTCAGGGAAGGCCCAGAACTAAAACCAGTACACATGCCGGCATACCCTAGAAGCCAAGGGAGCTGAGATACTCCAACCTTTATCAACAAAAGCTTGAACAAAATGTCTTCATCAGAAACAAACAAAAGTGACGAAGTACCAACTTTGCTGGTCAAAGATAGTAATGGGAGTGCTTTGCTATGTTTCCTTGAGCAACTAATACCTATTGAAAATAAAGAATATGCACTTCTTACACCTGTAGATACACCGGTTTCTTTGTTTCTATTAAAAGAAGAAGGAGATCCCGAGTTAGTTGAAACGATTTCAAGCAGTGAGCCAATACTCGCAGTGGCTGATGTAGTACTTCAAGAACATGATTTGACGTTGGTTCGCTCCGCGGTAACACTCACCGTTACGGGTGAATTGGATGAACCAGACCCTGATGAACTTGAAGAAGAAGATGCAGAAGATGACTCAGAAACGTATGAGCTTCTGGTTAGTTTTAGAGTCAAAGATGATGAATATGGTCTATATATTCCGCTAGATCCATTTTTTGTTGTGGGAGAGTTAGTCGACGGCCAGGCCGTTCTTGTCGAAGGAAAGGAATTCGACAGAATCCAACCACTATTAGAAAACGAAATAGAAGATAGGGAGTTTAATCAATAATGGCTCAAAACTGGCTTAAGCCAGACTGGGAGCCAGGCTTAAGTACTCCAAATTTACCATTTGAACATTTACTTTCAATGGGAATTAAAGCTATTCTTCTTGATGTAGATGGAACACTTCTACCAAGTAATGAACTGGTATTGCATAGTTCTGTAATTGATTGGATATGCAAAGCTAAAAATTATTTTTCTATTCATCTATTAAGCAACAATCCTTCCAAAAGACGCATCAAATCAATCTCTTCACAGATAGATGTAAGCTACACATATAAGGCTGCCAAACCAACTAGGGGTGCTTTAATAAAAGCACTAAGAACACTAAATAAAGATCCAAAAGAAATAGCCATAATAGGAGATAGGCTATTTACAGATGTAATAGCTGGGAACCGATTAGGTATATACACAGTATTAGTTAAGCCAATAGGTCCAAATGGTATGACATCTCTTACAAATAAAACCCAATATATCGAACAAAGAATCGCAAATATCATAGGAGTTCTTAGGAAATGACTATATGGGTCGTCAAGATTGGAACAAGCCTCCTTAGAGGGGACAAAAATCAATCAACTTCTGAAATAATTAATTGCTATAGCTCGTGCATTGCAAATAGCAAAAACCGTGGTGACGGGGTGATTATTGTTACTAGTGGGGCAGTAGGCCTTGGTTGCCAGAGATTAGGCCTAAGAACACGACCGGATGATTTGCCAAGTTTGCAGGCTGCAGCAGCCGTAGGACAAGTCCAATTGATGGGTCTATATCAAGCGTCAATGAACAGATATGGGTACAACGTTGCTCAAATATTACTAACTAGAGCAGATCTTGGATCAAGGCTTAGTTACCACAACGCATCAATGACATTAAAGAAATTACTTGGGCAAGGAATAATTCCAGTGGTAAATGAAAACGACACGCTATCGGCAGAAGAACTTAGATACGGTGATAACGACACACTGTCAGCTCTTGTTGCAACTGCAGTCAAAGCCGATCAATTAATTCTTTTAACTGATGTAGATAGATTGTATTCAACTGATCCAAGAAAGAATGCAAATGCAGAGCCTATTTATGACGTTCGGAATCCAAGAGAATTGAAATCATTAGAAAATTTTAGTGAAGAAGGCGGTAATTGGGGGACTGGCGGAATAAGAACAAAACTTGCCTCGGCACGGATTGCAACAGCCAGTGGGATAACTGTTCATCTGGCCGATGGCCGCAAGCCAAAAGCACTGGATGAACTATTAAAAGGTAGTCGTGGAGGGACAGTGTTTCACCCTCACCCAAAACCACTTCCTACCAAGAAGAGTTGGTTAGCTCATGCCATTAAACCTCTTGGCAGCATTCATCTTGATGATGGGGCATCTAAAGCAATTCAGGAAAGAGGTGCATCATTATTACTAGTAGGAGTACTTAAAGTAGATGGAAACTTTTCTGCTAATCAACCAGTCAGAATTATTAATTCCCAATCCATAGAAATTGCTAGAGGCATAAGTTCACTTAGCAGTGAATTTATAAAAAGGGCATTAAAAGCTTGTACATCATCAACACCATCACCATTGGTAATTCATAGAGACGTACTAGTCCTTATAGAGGAGTGACTTAAAGATACAAATACCTCTACGATCGTTTCGACAATCTTTTTGCCATGCGTTTCAGTCAACTGATCATTGCTCTTGAAAATGGAAACGCTGAACTGCAAGACCACTATCTTGCAAGCGATCCAGAATTATCTACTGGAGCTTCACTAGAGGAAGCCAGATCTAATGATCTCAGCTTTCTAGAAAATGAAAGTGCATTAAAATCAAAGCTCAGTGAAAGCAATGCAGGAGCGGTTTTACTGCCCCCAGATGCAAAAGTAATAAAGGAAGCAAACAAAAATGGACTGGCCTGGGCTGTGCTGAAAAATCCCAGGTTGGCATTCGCAGAGTCATTAAACATCCTTAATCCAAGACAAAAACCAAAAGTTGGAATCCATTCATCAGCAGTAATAGGTGAAAACGTAAAGATAGGAGATATGGTTTCTATCGGAGCAAACGTCTGTATTGGGAATAATTGCGAGATAGGTAATGGAAGTGTTATCCACCCTGGAGTTGTCCTCTATGACAAAATTACCATTGGAGACAATTCTGAATTACATGCAAATTGTGTAATTCATCCAAATTCATTAATAGGAAGCAATTGTATTCTTCATTCCAATTCAGTAATAGGGTCTGACGGTTTTGGCTTTGTACCTACACCTCAAGGTTGGTACAAGATGCCACAGACAGGAATAGTAGTAATTGAAAATGATGTAGAGATCGGGTGTTGTTCAACAATTGATCGCCCTGCTGTTGGAAAAACAACAATAGGAAAAGGTACAAAAATCGATAATCTTGTTCAAATAGGTCACGGCGTAAAAACTGGCAAATCATGCGCAATGGCCTCTCAGGTGGGAATTGCAGGCGGAGCCCAACTTGGTGATGGAGTAATCCTTGCAGGCCAAGTAGGAGTGGGGAATAGGGTCAAAGTTGGTGACAAAGTAATCGCCAGCTCTAAATGTGGAATCCATGCAGATGTCAATCCCAATCAAGTTATAAGCGGATTTCCAGCAATGCCAAATCGACTATGGCTTCGATGCTCCGCCAACTTCAAAAAACTACCTGAAATAGTAAAAGCAATTAAAGAGATAAATCGTCACTCATCTGAGTAATCTCAGTAAAAGACGCGATCATTTAAAAATTCAAAATGAGAGAACACAAAATTGTATTACTGCCTGGTGATGGCATTGGACCAGAAATCACTTATGTAGCAAAAGAACTGCTCGTCAAACTAAGTCAAGTAAATGGCTTTCAATTGATTTTTGAAGAGCACATAATTGGAGGTGCTGCCATTGATGAAACAGGTTCACCACTTCCGATTAATACACTTGAAGCATGCAAAAATAGTGATGCAATACTAATGGCAGCTATAGGCAGCCCTAAACATGACAATTTACCAAGAGAAAAGAGACCAGAGACTGGCCTTCTTGCATTGAGAGAAGGTTTAAACCTTTTTGCAAATATTAGGCCTGTTAAGATATGGAAATCTCTTATAGAGTCAAGTACTCTTAAAGAAGAAGTGGTAAAAGATGTAGATCTTATTGTTGTAAGAGAATTAACTAGTGGAATATATTTTGGGAAACCTAAAGGACGTATAGAAACTGATAAAAGTACAAGAGCATTTAATACAATGAGTTATTCAGATCAAGAGATTGATCAAATAGCCAAAGTTGCCTTTGAGCTCGCTAAAAATAGGAAGAAGAAAATCTGTTCTATCGATAAAGCAAATGTTCTAGATGTAAGTCAATTATGGAGAGAAAGAGTGGATCTTATGGCAAGAAAAAATAAAGATATAATTGTAAGTCATATGTATGTCGATAATGCAGCCATGCAACTAGTAAGGAACCCAAGCCAGTTTGATGTAATCCTCACAGGTAATCTCTTTGGTGACATTCTCAGTGATGAAGCAGCAATGCTCACTGGATCAATTGGAATGCTTCCTTCTGCATCTTTGAGCACTCAAGGTCCAGGGCTTTTTGAACCTGTCCATGGCTCTGCACCAGACATCGCTGGGCTGGACAAAGCGAATCCGATGGCAATGGTGCTCTCAGCAGCAATGATGTTACGAATAGGGCTTAAAGAAACAAAAGCAGCAGATCAACTAGAAGAAGCAGTTAACAAAGTTCTTAATGCAGGCCTAAGGACAGCTGATCTGATGAGTAAACCCTTTACAGAACTAGGCTGTAGAGACATCGGCAAGGAATTACTAAAAGCAATTTGAAAGTTCCAATTAACAAAATAATCAGTCCTCTCTTCATGAAATCATCAGATGGTCAGGCGACCTGCCAAAATCGCTTGATTGTTATTTGATTGTCGATGTCGAAGCGTTACCCGGTTGTAGCCGTTACGGGTTCCTCCGGAGCAGGTACCAGCACAGTAAAAAGAGCCTTCGAGCATATTTTTGCAAGAGAAAGCATCATTCCAGCAGTGGTTGAAGGCGACAGCTACCACCGCTTTGAGAGAGCACCTATGAAGCAAGCAATGTCTGATGCTCTTTCAAAAGGTGAAAACTTTTCTCACTTCGGTCCCGAAGCAAATCTATTCGACAAATTAGAAGAACTTTTTAAGACTTATGGGGAGTCTGGAAAAGGTCAAAAGAGATACTACCTTCATAGTCCTGAAGAAGCAGATGAACACAACACTCGCCTTGGTACAAAACTAGATCCAGGTCAATTCACACCTTGGGAAGATATTGCAGCGGGCACAGACCTGCTTTTTTATGAGGGACTTCATGGTGGCGTAGTAGGAGACACATATGACGTTGCTTCATTAGCTGACTTGTTAGTTGGTGTAGTACCAATAACTAATCTTGAATGGATACAAAAAATTCATCGAGACAATGCAGAGAGAGGTTATTCAGCTGAAACCATTGTAGAAACAATTCTAAGAAGAATGCCTGACTATATAAATCACATCTGCCCTCAATTTAGCCGTACTGATATTAACTTCCAACGAGTGCCAACAGTGGACACATCGAATCCATTTATATGTAGGAATATCCCAACTCCTGATGAGAGCTTTGTAATCATTCACTTTAGAAAAGGATCACGAGAAAAGTGGGGAATTGATTTTCAATATCTTTTAGGAATGATTCATGACTCTTTCATGTCAAGCCCTACCAGCCTTGTTGTTAATGGTGGAAAAATGGGTTTTGCCATGGAATTAATTCTTACCCCAATCATACATAAGATGATCGAAGAGAAGAAGAAAGCACAATAAGATAGTAGTCCTAAATATTAATTACTTTAGCCATAGGTTACTACTTTAAAGTTTATATTAATTATTTTGAATATAAAATATATATTGTATTATTCCCACAAGCAGAATATTAAAAAGTAAAGCTTCAAGTTAATTATTCAAAAAATTATAATAAAGATAAGCCTGATATAACTATAAATTTCAAATAGAAACAATCATTACAGCTCCGTATCCTTTAGTATCAAGTCATCCATTTTAGAGCCATGTCACTTTTCGACTGGTTTGCAGATCGTCGCAAAGGTCAGTTTGTTGGCAAAGTGAGCCAAGAAACTGACGAAAGCGATGGACTTTGGGGGAAATGCCCCGAATGTGGCCAAGTTGTTTATCGCAAAGATTTAATCGCCAATGCAAGTGTTTGCAGTAACTGTGGGCACCACAATCGTATTGATAGTGAAGAGAGAATCAATATAATTGTCGATCCAGGAAGCTTTAAAGATTTTGATAGTGACCTAAGCCCAACAGACCCACTTGGGTTTAAAGACAGAAGGGCTTATGCAGACCGCCTTCGAGAAAGTCAAGCAAATACAGGGATGAAAGATGGAGTTGTGACAGGTTTTTGCAAAGTTGAATCTATTCCAATGGCATTAGCTGTGATGGATTTCAGGTTCATGGGTGGATCAATGGGTTCAGTGGTTGGAGAAAAAATAACTCGATTAATAGAACGTGCAACATCACAAAAGGTACCGCTATTAATAGTTTGTGCTTCTGGAGGAGCTCGCATGCAGGAAGGGATGTTAAGCCTTATGCAAATGGCCAAAATTTCAGGAGCACTTGAACGTCATAGAAAAGCAGAACTTCTTTATATGCCGCTTCTTACACATCCAACAACTGGTGGAGTTACTGCTAGCTTCGCAATGCTGGGAGATTTAATACTTGCGGAGCCTAAAGCATTAATAGGATTTGCTGGCAGAAGAGTAATTGAACAAACACTTAGAGAGAAACTTCCTGATAATTTTCAAACAGCAGAATACCTTCAAGATCATGGTTTTGTTGACACAATTGTTCCGCGAACACAATTACGTAAAACTTTGAGTACACTTTTGAGACTGCATGGTAGTAGAAAGAGTAAATAGAATTATTAAATGAAATGTAAAAAATTAAATTTTCATCAAATAAAATAATCTTCATATTTAGTATATTTCTGATTATTCATATTCATCTATAGGAATTACGTCGAAAAATGCATTTAGGAATAAAGGTTGTATATCCTCTAAAGATAATGTATTAATAGATGAATTAATTAATGATGTCTGTATCTCCAAATCTCAAAAATGACTAATCAAAAATCAATTCATCAAACACCAATCCAGATTGCAATAGCAGGACTCGGATTTGGTGAATCAGTTCATCTTCCTGCTTTAACCTCAAATCCAGAATTTCAACCCATATCCTTATGGCACCCTCGCAATAAGCGTCTTTTAGAAGCTTCCCAAAAGAATAAACTTAAGATTCATGAGAATTGGGATGATCTCCTAAGTGATGCCAATGTCGAAGCAATAATCCTCGCAACACCGCCAGAACCAAGATATAAACTGGCCAAAGAAGCACTTCAAGCAGGCAAACATTTGCTTCTAGAGAAGCCAGTTGCTCTAAACGCAAATGAGGTGGCTGAACTTCAAAAGTTAGCCTTAAGTAAAAAACTAAGTGTTGCAGTTGATTTTGAATACAGAGCCGTTCCTTTATTTATGCAAGCCAAAAGAATTCTTGAAGAAGGTTCCATAGGTGATCCTTGGCTGGTAAAGCTTGATTGGTTAATGAGTAGTCGAGCGGATCAATCAAGACCATGGAATTGGTATTCCGAAGTTGAAAAAGGTGGGGGTGTTATGGGAGCACTGGGTACACATGCATTTGACATTATCCATTGGCTATTTGGTCCAACAAAAAGCATTAACGCCTTACTTTCTACATCTATAAAAGAAAGAACAAATCCATTAACCGGAAATATATGCCAAGTAACTAGTGAAGACATTGCACTTATTCAACAGAACATCATAGGAGTAAATAACAATCAACTAATCCCAACCCAAATATCACTTTCAGCAGTAACGAAACAAGGAAGGGGATGCTGGATAGAGATTTATGGAAGCAAAGGAACACTCATACTTGGCAGCGATAACCAAAAGGACTACGTTCATGGCTTTGGCCTTTGGCTAACAAAATCTGGAGAGAAGACGAAAAGTATTAGCCCTGACAATGATTTGGCATTCTCAACAACATGGACCGACGGAAGAATTGCTCCTGTAGCAAGATTACAAAGCTGGTGGGCTGAAAGTATTAGGACAGGCAATCCTATTGTCCCTGGTCTATCTGAAGGGTTTGCAAGTCAAAAAGTCGTTGACAAAGCAAGAGAATCAAATAATGCAGGGCAAAAGGTTTTTATTTAATTTTTTTAGACAAAAAAACAAAGCCAAGTTAAGAGGTATAAAAATTGATGTCTACGAAAGGGATCATATGGTGTTTTTAGCCGATTTCGTTATTTACAAATATGTTTTACAGCTCTTTAGGATTTTGACTTAAAAACACTGATAGGCCGAAATAGCTGCGCCAATAAGGTTTTCTAGTCTTCGAAAACAATCTGTTAATTCTAATAGGTGACATTTCACACCTCAATCTTTTAAAGTCCTGGGCCCTCGACCCGGGCTTTAAAAGAGAACTGGGTCCTTATGACACCTCGGAGACATCGATGGCCCTCGTTCCGCTAAGACTTTTGCTAGACCACGCTGCTGAAAACGGCTATGGCATACCTGCATTCAACGTTAACAACCTTGAACAAGTTCAAGCAATTATGGAGGCAGCTGCGGAAACCGACAGCCCAGTTATCCTTCAGGCTTCCAGAGGTGCTCGCAGCTATGCAGGTGAAATATTCCTTAGACATTTAATTATTGCTGCTACAGAGACATATCCAAATATTCCTGTAGTAATGCATCAAGACCATGGTAATGATCCTTCTACTTGCTATTCGGCAGCAATTAACGGATTTACTTCGGTCATGATGGATGGATCTCTAGAAGCTGATGCAAAAACCCCAGCAAGTTATGAATACAATGTAGAAGTAACAAAAACTGTAGTTGACTTTGCGCATTCTGTTGGAGTCAGTGTCGAAGGAGAATTAGGTTGCCTTGGCTCACTTGAAACTGGCAAAGGTGAAGCAGAAGATGGACATGGATTTGAAGGTGAACTATCTAAAGATATGCTCCTCACCGATCCAGCAGAGGCATCAGATTTTGTAGCAAAGACAAAAGTTGATGCTTTAGCAATAGCTATTGGTACAAGCCATGGTGCATATAAATTCACCAGAAAGCCAACAGGAGAAGTACTTGCAATAAGCAGGATTGCCGAAATCCATAAAGCCATTCCAAATACTCATCTAGTTATGCATGGTTCTAGTTCAGTCCCTCAAGAGTGGTTAGACATGATTAATAAATTCGGGGGAGCGATTCCTGAAACTTATGGTGTTCCTGTAGAGGAGATTCAAGAAGGAATCAGAAACGGAGTTCGCAAGGTCAACATAGATACTGATAATCGTCTTGCATTTACAGCAGCTGTACGAGAAGCAGCATCAGCTGACCCAACTAACTTTGATCCACGTCACTTCAACAAACCTGCAAGAAAGTACATGAAGCAAGTATGCCTAGATAGGTACCAACAGTTCTGGTGTGCTGGCCAAGCAAGCAAAATCAAACAGCAAAGTATCAATTATTATGCAGATCTTTATTCAAAAGGTCAGCTAGATCCCAAAAATGCAGTTGCTGTTTAAATCAATTTAAATAGAGAAAAAAGGAGCTTATAAGCTCCTTTTTTTGTCTATTTCATTAATGACTCCAAAATAATTCTGCCATCTAAACCTCCAGTCAAATGATCACATGCTCTTTCAGGATGGGGCATCATTCCAAGCACATTTCCTCTTGAATTAGTAATAGCTGCTATATCAAAAATTGAACCATTAGGGTTATTTGAATAGCGCAATGCAATTGAATCTTCATCTTGAAGTTTGCTCAAAGTATCTTGAGTGCATTGGTACCGACCCTCCCCATGGGCAATTGGTAATGTAATTTCATCACCAAGTTGATTAGTAGAAAGCCAGCTTGATCTAGTACTTGCAACAGTTAGGACAGCATCATCACAAATAAAATTAAGATGGCGATTCCTAGTTAATGCACCTGGAAGAATTCCTAATTCTGTAAGAACTTGAAAGCCATTACAAATACCAAGTACTTTGCCCCCCCCTATCAACAAATTGAATTAATGATTGAAGCACTGGAGCAAAACGAGCTATTGCACCACATCGAAGATAATCTCCATAACTAAATCCACCAGGAAGGACAACTGCATCAAGCCCACTTAAATCTCTAGTTTCATGCCATAGGAATCGCGTTGGAAAACCAAGGCAACCTTGAGTGGCCCAGCGAACATCACGATCACAATTTGAACCTGGGAAAACAACTATGCCGATATTCATTGAACTTAGGGAGCAGGTTTAAGTTCCATCGTCCAGTCTTCTATAACTGGATTAGCAAGTAATCGATCTGCGAGTAATTCAACACGCTTTCGTGCTTCAGATTCATTAGGTGCAACAAGCTCCAATGAAACTGATTTACCTATCCTGAGTTTTTTTATTCCATCAACCCCAAGCCTTTTGGCAGCTGCTCTTGTCGCTTCACCGGCAGGGTCAAGTACTGAAGGACGTAGCCGAACAGATACATTTGCTTGATAATTTGGCACAGTTAATTAAATGCTGTTTTGTATCTAGTAAAACAAGAATCACTATTCATATGAATAGTGATTCTAAAACCCAGGAATAAGGACAAATAAGAGTTAATTGTTCTTTACGACACATTTCAATCCTCTTCCTAGGCAATCAAGACAGGTGTGATAACAATTAGGACTAGTCTTCATATAGCCATTTCCACCGCAGTGATTACAAATGGAGGTTTCTCTAGAAGGGATTCTTACCTTGCAAACAGATTTGGCTTGATTTTTGTTTTCTGAAATAATCACTGAAGTCTCATTCAAAAGGAGAAGGGGGGCTGGAACTTTTAGAAGTCATTGCCTTTAGTTCGCAAATGACTCAACAATGTTCGCCAAGGTTCTTGAATTTCACAACCAAATAGTTATATAAGTCATAAAAATCATTTTTTACTCATGGAATGTCTACAGCTTTTTATTATCTCGTCAGAGATAGAAGCTTTGACATTGTCTTGAAGGCTAAGCAAAACGAACTCAATCCCACCTCGCTTTGGATTCCAATTGCTTTCTGCTACTGGCTCAAACCAACTACTTAACCTTGAGCCCACCATTTGAATCTGGAGTGGGATGGATCTCCCTGGAAGCCAACACCGTCCTTTTAACCGAAGGATTTGATATTTAACTGCCAGTTCAGGCAAAAGACCTTCAAGAAGATCTTTCTCAACAGGCAGATCAATCCGTATTACAGTACTTGATACTTTCAAATGATGATGATCGTGATGGTGAGAATCATGTTCATCATTAATCTTTAATTCATAATCATCATGAACTTTTATTCCAAGAACTAGTTCTGGATCAATTTTGCCATTGCTAATAAATAAAACAGAAGTTCCATTCCTTGACTTATCTGCAAGCTGTAATTGAATTTTTTCCACTTCAGAAGCAACTAGAAGATCAGACCGACTAACTAAAATCAAATCAGCTGCAATCAACTGGTCTTCGAATAATTCATTAACAGGGGTCAGATGATCAAGACTAGGGTCTTCTTGTCTTTGTTTTTCGAGAGCAGAAATATCTCCAACTGGACTCCCTGCCGAAATAGCTTCTCCGTCTACAAGAGTAACTACTCCATTTAAAAAAACTTTTGCTCTTATCTCAGGCCAATTCAGTGCATGAATTAGTGGCATAGGCAAAGCCAGGCCACTTGTCTCAACGACAATCCCATCAAGATTTGCAGAATTGTTCAATATCTTCTCCATTGTCGGCAAAAAATCATCTTGAACTGTGCAGCACAAACAACCATTATTTAGCTCTACAAGACGGCTATCCAATTCATCTTCTGTGCAGAATCCACAAGTACGTATTAAGTCTCCATCCAAACCAACACTGCCAAATTCATTAACCATCACTGCTAAACGTTGTTTCCCATGTAGAAGTAAATGTCGTAAAAGAGTGGTCTTCCCAGCCCCAAGGAAACCAGTAATGACAGTGACTGGGAGTCGATTTGACATTAGAAATAGTTTAACAACTTAGTCTTAAGATTTAGCATCCAAGGCTATAGCTTGTATCTATACCACTAAGAGAATTAGTACCATCAGCAATTGAACAAAGTTGTTTCTGTTGAATTCTACTAACAACAGCATCTGTGAAATCTGCTCCATCAATTAGGGCCCCTTCGAATGAACTTTCCATAAGAAGAGCTTGTGTCAAATTTGCATCTCTTAAATCAGCACCTTCAAAGTCACACGCGAACGCAACAGCATCCTCCAAATCAGCACTTCGTAAATCTGCTCCCTGAAGTTGACTGTTATTAAATATTGAAGCTCTAAGATCTGCCTCACCAAAATCTACATTCTTTAAATCAAGCTTCACAAACTCATATCCATTTAGATCCTTCCCGTGCATATCCTGAGAAATTTGTAATTCGTCCTGATTTCTAATCTCAGGTGGAGTTTTAGCCAAGACTTCCTGCAAAGGAAAGACAGAGATCAAGAGCAATGCCAATAGAACAACAAAAATTCGAAACCGAGAAAATAAGACTGATGGAAAGGACATGAGAGTTGAAATTGGCTACTAGACAGTAATTTGTTATTTACGTTATGGCAAAACAAACCCCATGCAAAAAAAATGTCTATGAAATTGAGAGTTGTAGTTCCTCCTCACCCACTGATCGCTCATTGGCTCACGATGCTTCGCGATGTCACCACTCCAGCACCTTTGTATGCAAAAGGCCTAGAGGAACTTGGGAGATGGCTCACCTATGAAGCCTTAAGGGATTGGTTACCTCATAAAAAAGAAGGAATAATGACACAACATGGAGACTCAGTTGGAACTGTTATTGAATCAAGCGTTCCACTAATTGCAATACCTGAAAACCCCGGAGGGTATGAACTTTGGCATGGAGGAAGGGATGTTTTGCCAAATGCTCACCTGTGTATTGATGGCATACCTAACAGTATTGAAGAAAATGCTGGAATAATTGTCTATTTAGATCAAATTTCTGATGGAATGAATCTACTTGAGACGCTTCAAGTAATAAATCAGCAAAATGTGGATCCCAGAAGAATTAGAGTTATATCAGCTTTATCAGCCAAGCCAGGACTCCAATTAATCGCAGAAAGTGTTCCTGATCTAAATATCTACTGTGCCTGCATAGATTCAGAAATAGCAGATAATGGTGTTATCAAACCAGGAATTGGTAATCCATCCTTAAGACTGAATACCAAAATCAAAGGCCCGAACTAGCATTAGTAGATCTCTTTAGTAATTATGAGTCAGTATCGTGAATCAACAACAGGCAGTCTCTCGTCTTTGATTAGCGGAGCAGTCCTGGGTGCCGCTGGTCTTGCGTGGTGGCTATTTTCTGAAGCCGAGCGAAGACAGCAAAGCAGGAAACAAAGAGCCATGCTTTATGCACCCCGAATTCAAGATGGATCAGAAGCCCTTGAAACATCTAGTCCTCTAAAGAAAAAGGAAACCAGTGAACAACTTGAACAACGAGTAGAGCAACTTAATGCAGCAATCGCTGATGTAAGAAAACAACTAGAAGACCTTGGCGATCGGAATTAAACCATAAATAAAACAGCGTCTTAAATTACAACCAAACCAACCATGCTTCGATCATCAGCTATCACACAGGGGGTCCAACGCTCTCCTAATCGTGCAATGCTTCGAGCTGTTGGCTTCGGAGACGATGATTTCAATAAACCAATTATTGGTATTGCGAATGGCTACAGCACGATTACACCATGCAATGTAGGCCTTAATGATTTAGCTATTCGCTCTGAGGCAGCCGCACGTAATGCTGGTGCAATGCCTCAAATGTTCGGGACCATAACCGTAAGTGATGGGATCTCAATGGGAACAGAAGGCATGAAATATTCACTTGTATCTAGAGAGGTAATTGCAGACGCCATTGAGACAGCTTGCAATGCTCAAAGTATGGATGGGGTAATAGCTATTGGAGGTTGTGACAAAAACATGCCTGGAGCAATCCTTTCAATGGCGAGAATGAATATACCTGCAATCTTTATATATGGTGGAACAATTAAGCCTGGCAAATTAGATGGGTGTGATTTAACAGTTGTCAGTGCATTTGAAGCAGTTGGTCAACTTGCAAGTGGGAAGATAGATCAGGTGAAATTAACATCAGTTGAAAAAAATGCAATCCCAGGAGCAGGTAGTTGTGGAGGCATGTTTACAGCCAATACAATGTCAGCAGCTATAGAAACAATTGGGTTAAGCCTTCCCTATAGCTCGACAATGGCAGCAGAAGATGATGAAAAATCTGACAGTGCTGCTAGAAGCGCCGAAGTGCTTGTAAATGCAATTAAAAAAGATATAAAACCCTTAGATCTACTTACTAGAGAAGCTTTTGAGAATGCAATAAGTGTTGTAATGGCAGTAGGTGGTTCAACTAATGCTGTACTTCATTTACTCGCCATAGCAAGAACTGCCGAAGTTGAACTTTCAATAGACGACTTTGAAATTATTCGGCAAAAAGTTCCTGTTATATGTGATCTAAAGCCAAGTGGTAAATACGTTACTGTTGATTTACATAAAGCGGGAGGAATACCTCAAGTAATGAAAATTTTGCTTGATGCAGGTTTACTACATGGCAACTGTATAAATATTGAAGGAAAATCGCTTTCAGAAGTCCTGAAAGATGTTCCGAGTGAACCTCCTTCTAATCAAGATGTAATTAGATCCATCAAAAACCCAATATATAAAAAAGGACATCTAGCGATTTTGAAAGGAAACCTTGCAACAGAAGGTTGCGTTGCGAAAATCAGTGGAATTAAAACTCCAGTACTAACAGGTCCTGCGAAAGTGTTTGAAAGTGAAGAAGATTGTTTAAAAGCTATTTTAAATAACGAAATAAATTCAGGAGACGTAGTAGTTGTGAGATATGAAGGGCCAGTAGGTGGCCCGGGCATGAGAGAAATGCTTGCTCCTACATCAGCAATAGTTGGCCAAGGATTAGGTGACAAAGTTGCATTGATCACCGATGGACGTTTTAGCGGCGGAACTTATGGACTTGTTGTTGGACATGTGGCTCCCGAAGCTGCTGTAGGCGGAACGATTGCACTAATAAAAGAAGGTGACAGTATTACTGTTGATGCCCATAAACAATTAATCCAACTCAATGTAGATGAGACCGAAATAAATATGCGACGCTCAAAATGGGAAAAACCGACTCCTCGTTACACATCAGGAATTTTGGGCAAATACGCACGATTAGTTGAAAGTTCTAGCAAAGGCGCAGTAACTGACAGAGAATAAATATCAATCGATCTAGGAGGGGCAAAACAAAGCGCGCAGCCTGCGAGCCAAAGCCTCAAGATATACACAATCACTAGGTGCTTTACAACGAATACCAGTATTAGCGTCCATCCAAACCGAATGCTGACCTTGCCAGAGTATTGGCCTATCCAATTGATTAGACCATCCCAACATCAGATTCAACTCAATTCCACTTCGATAAATCTCTAGATCCAAATCATTCATAGGGTATCTTTCACCCTCTGCACTTCTACACTCAATTCGAAGAACTAGTTCAATCGGTTCTTTAATGTCAATCTGCTCATTAACAATAGTATTTGTATGAACTACTGCATGTTTCCATGGCTGCATACAAACATCAGCAGCATTGGCTATAAGCCGGACATAAGCTTTAGGAAATTGATCAATAGCCACTAATTGATCTAAGTAAAATATTAATTTTTCCTGGTCTAAAAGATGCATTTAGCAAACCAGGAAGACCAAACTTCGAATGCAATAGTTGAAACTGTGTAACTGCAGAAGAGTCGAGTTCAAGAGAGAAAGGAATCTCTTTAGCACGAATAGTTGGCAGAAAGCTTGAGAAGGGTATTTCTAAAGAAGTTGTTCCAGAAGGTAAAGTAGGAATCTCTGTTACCCAATGAAGTCCAGAAGCAAAAATATCATTTAAATTTGACATCCAGCATTTGCAATACAATGCAAACTTAAGGGTACGACCTTCGCCATCAACCTGAACATTTAATCCACGATATTTGGAAAGATTAAGAGGGGGATTAAATAATGGCGAGCGAAAACTAACAAAGCCTCCTCCTTTTTCAACTAAGTAGCCTGTTAGCTGTAGACCATTTTGATTGATTGTACATTCTGCCTGACTATTTCCACCCATAATCGAATCATTAAGTGGAGACCAATTAGAAAAACTTTGAGAATTCATAATAAAGTCTTCTTCATTAAAAGATTGTTTATGATAATCATTCATAATAAATTAAATATATTTTAATTGGAAGATTAAATAGATTTTATGGGAAAGCATCTTTATCAGTTAATATTAGAATTTCGGAATCAGATTTAACCAATTTAGCTGGCGTTCTATTAAAAGACTCATCAGGATCAAGTAATCTTTTTAAAGCTATTTGCTTAGAAGAACCACTGACAAGAAAAATTATCTTTTTGGATGAACTTAAGACTGGAGCAGTCATGGTAACGCGGTCATGTCCTTTAGCATTGCTGGTGCATGCCCAACTATCTGTAACACTTAAGCAATCACTGCCTGGAAAAAGAGAGGCTGTATGCCCGTCATCCCCTAGACCAAGCAAAATCAAATCAAGAATGGGTGGCTGACCAGTACATATAGTATCCAAAAGTGTTGCGAATTTGTTTGCACTTTCTTGAGGATTTTTACACTGTACCGTAGGGATAGGATGAAATTTACACGAAGCTGAAGGACCAGATGAAAGTAAAGTCCTATGTATCATTGCCGCATTACTTGCTTTATCTTCATAAGCTACCCATCGTTCATCACCTAGGAATAAGTCAACCCTTTCCCAAGGTAAATGTTCTTTAGATAGTAAGTAATAAGACTCTACTGGCGTTGAACCTCCTGACAATGCAATCTGAGCACGTTCCTTCTGCTCTAATATCAAATAAATTTGAGATGCAATTAATTGGCTTGTCCTTCTTGCTAAATCTCTATCATTTAGAGATCTTTCAACATTGTAAATATTCATCTTAGATAATCCTATTTAATCCATTCTGTATGGAACGTACCTTCCATATCAACACGTTCATAAGTATGAGAGCCAAAACAATCCCTCATAGCTTGCACCAAATTTTGTGGCAAACGTGCTGTTCGATAACTATTTAAATAGTCCAATGTGCTACTTAAGCATGGAACAGGCAGGCCAGATTTAGCTGCACATGCAACAACTTTTGCTAATCCTGGCAAACGATCATTTACTTGTTCCGAAAACCAAGAATCAAGTAAAAGATTTGAAAGGCTAGGGTTCTGTTCATATGCAAACTGTATATGTTTTAACAAACGTGATCGAATAATGCATCCACCCTTCCAAATCTGAGCAATAGCAGGCATTTTTAAATCATAGTTGTATTCAACAGATGCAATCCGCAACAGATCCATGCCCTGTGCGTAACTTGCCATAGTTGCCAAAACAACAGCATCCATCAAAAGAGGCATACCATTCAATTGACTTCCAAAGTCAATTGAATGGCTAATAGCAGGGCCATCTAAAATTTTTTCGGCTTGAACTCTTTGAGACTTCATTGAGCTCATAACCCGGCCATTTAACGAAGCATAAATAGTTGGAACAGAAGCTCCTAGCTCCAAGGCGCTAACAACTGTCCAAAGGCCAGTACCCTTTTGACCAGCCTTATCCATAATCTTCTCGACTATGTAAGTTCCATCATTTTGATCTTTTGCACGCAAACAAGCTTCTGTTATCTCAACAAGGTAGGAACATAATTCTTCTGTTTTATTCCAGTAGGCCATGACATCAGCGATTTGATCTCCATTCATTCCGGCAACCCTTTTCATAAGGTCGTAAGCCTCAGCAAGTATCTGTTCAATTCCGTATTCGATCCCGTTGTGGACGGTTTTGACAAAATGTCCTGACCCACCTGGGCCTATATATGTAACGCATGGACCATCTTCAACTTGTGCAGCCATTTTCACTAACAAACTCTCAATAGCGTCATAAGAAGACTTTGTTCCTCCAGGCATCATGCTTGGACCTTCTAATGCACCCTTGGCCCCACCCGAAACACCCATTCCTATATAACCAAAGCTTTTACGTTCGAGTTCAAGAACTCTTCTCTCTGTATCTCTAAATTCAGAGTTTCCACCATCAATAAGCAAATCCCCCTCTTCCAAATAAGGTGAGATGTTATTAATGACTGCGTCAGTTGCCTTTCCTGCCTTGACCATCATAAGAATCCGTCTAGGCCTCTCAAGGCTGTCAACAAACTCCTTAAGATCACTTGCCCCAGTAATGGACTTACCACTACCACGACCTTTCAAAAATTCCTCTGTTTTCGAATAGGTTCGGTTATAAACAACACTTGAGAATCCATTTCTCTCTGCATTTAAAACGAGGTTCTCACCCATTACCCCAAGACCAATCAAACCAAAATGAGCCTTGGACATAGCAAAAGGAAATCTCAACTTGCGCCAGTGTGACCGTGTAAATTCAAAACTGCTGCTCTTAACGATGCAATGTCAGGGTTGGAAAATTGTTTTGATTAAATCAATTTTGCCCCTTATCGACAAAAAAAGACTTTTAACAAGCAAAAAATCAATCCAGAAGGACTTTTTAAATAACGGTTCCGTCCAAAATACTTGCATTCTTGACTACTACCACTATTCCATTTCTTATGTAGAAACCTTCATCTGATCGATCAGCTTCTTCAACACGATCTTTATTTATTATTGCCACGTTGTTGCCAATTCTTGTGTTCTTATCAAGTATTGCCGTTTTTACTGTTGTACCTTGACCAACCCCTAAAGGAATTCCGCCTCCTTGCCTTAAAGCTACACGTTCTTCATAAGACTCAAAGAAATCTGATCCCATAACTAAGGAGTCTTTTAGGACTACATCACTTTCAACTCTGCTTCTTACACCTAGTACACAATGATGAATACTACAAGATTTAAGAATTGATCCTTCACCAATAATTGAGTCCGTAATTTGTGCCTCTACCAACTTAGTAGGAGGCAAATAACGTGGTCGAGTGTATATCGGAAACTTTTCATCATAAAAACTAAAAGGTGGAGAAGGCTGTTGCGTTAGAGCAAGATTTGCCTCATAGAATGCTCCTATTGTCCCAATATCTTCCCAATAATCATCAAAGACATAACTTTTTAGAACATCTCCTCTATTAAGGGCTTCTGGAATCACTTCCTTGCCAAAATCCTTGTGTGATGGATTTTTATTAAGCAGGTCAAATAAAGTATCTCTGCTAAACACATATATGCCCATAGAGGCTAAGTAAGGTCTACTTTTAGCAGACTCTTTTGAAAGTCCGAATCTAGAAGTATCAACTGCCATTGCTTTCAAATTATCACCTTTTGGCTTCTCACTAAATTGTTTAATATCTCCATGTTCATCGGTTCTCATCAATCCAAATGATTCTGCCAGTTGAGCATCTACAGGAAGAGCTGCAACTGTTAAGTCAGCACCTGAATTACGGTGATGTTCAACAAATAAACTGTAATCCATTCTATAGAGCTGGTCACCAGACAAAATCAAGTATTCATCTACATCCCATTCTTGAAATAACCATTGATATTTTCTAACTGCATCTGCTGTTCCCTCGAACCATGATGGACTATCAGGTGTTTGTTGTGCAGCTAAAACCTCAACAAAACCTTGACCAAAAGGGGCACTTAAATTATAAGTTTGAGTTAGATGTCTATTAAGAGAAGCACTATTAAATTGCGTTAAAACATACATCTTATTGATGTTCGAATTAATGCAGTTACTTATTGGGATATCAATAAGTCGATACTTACCTGCGAGAGGAACTGCAGGCTTTGCCCTCATCTTTGTTAGGGGGTACAGGCGAGTCCCTGCTCCTCCCCCCAAAATTATTGCAAGAACACGCTTCATTATGCTTCCGCAAAATTGCGTTGCAAAGTAAACATACTGGAGCGATGTCGCCTAAAGACGACAAAAAGGGCAGATGAATTAATGGCTGCCAAGAAAAAGAAAGAAAATATCCAATTGTATGGATTAATTTCCATCAGAGGGAAGTTGCAAATTGAATAGGTTTTCAACAACTTTAAGGGCCTCCTGCCTCTCCAAGCGGGCTTGTGGAGCCCTAAGTTGCGTTACTGGGGTATGAAGGATCTTATTAATAATTCCTTTACTCAATGCCTCAACTACTTTTCTTTCCCTTGCTGAGAAATCTGGACCCATTCGACTTAAAGCTTTTTGAAGCTCCTCACTTCTTATAGCCTCAAGACTTGCTCTAAGTTGATTGATAGTCGGAACAGCTTCCAAGCTATCCCACCATTCAAGGAATAAACGACCTTCCTCATTTAGCAATCCTTCAGCCTCTAAGGCTACTTTCTGTCGAGCTTCCTGATTTCTAGAAACAACTTCTTGTAGATCATCAACATCATGAGACTCAACCCCTGATATACCTTCTACATCTGATGCAATGTTGCGAGGTACACCAATATCAATAAGCCGAAGAGAACTTAAAGAGAGTTTTTTTAAACGAGAAGCATCAATGATCGGCTTATCAGAAGAAGTACTAGTAAAAACCAAAGAGCATTTACTCAAGCAATGATCAAGATCATCAAGTAATTGACAATCTACCTCTAGGTCAGGGAATGATGAAGCCAAAGTCTCTGCCCTTGGTCTCGATCTATTTACAAGCGTCAACTTAGAACATCCCTTGGATTGCAAATGCTGCAAAAGAAGTCTGCTCATCTTTCCTGCTCCAACTACAGCAACTTGTTCTGGCTCAAGGCTTACCAATTGATCCTTACCTTGAGATTGTCCTAGTTTCAATTGAGCCAGCTCTACTGCAGCAGAACTTATAGATACAGCACCTGTCCCAAGGTTAGTTTCACTACGAACTCTCTTACCTGTACTGACAGCTTGCGTTAGCAGCCTATTCAAAATAGGCCCCATTGACTGATGCTCTTGTCCAAGACGCAACATCTTTTTGACCTGTGAAAGTATCTGACCTTCTCCCAGAACCAAGCTATCTAGCCCTGCAGATACTCTCATCAAATGAGCCACTGCTTCTTCTTGGTTATAAGTAAAAAGATGAGGAAACAAATCGTCCTCTGAAAGGCCAGAATGAGCGATAAGGAATTGTCTTATTGCATCGAGGCCTAATTCAGGGTGTCTCAACAATGTATAAATCTCAAGTCGATTACAAGTACTGAGAATAGAAACCTCTAATACCTGTTCATCTCCTTTTAATGACTTAAGAGATTGTTCTATAGATTGCTCAGAAATACTGAGTTTCTCACGGACTTCAACAGGTGCCGTGCGATGGCTGAGACCTACGACGGCAATGTGCATAAAGGTTTCCTCAGTTCAACTATTGATTCGTTCAGCTCAAAGCAATACTTTTAGCACCATCCTTGATATGAACAGTGTTAGTAAATCGAGCTGAGTTATCAAGAGTGCTAATTACAAGACTGCTGGTTCTAGTGCAGTCAGTCTCAAATTTAACCCCATGGAACAAAAGTCCATCAGTTATACCGCTCCCAGCAAATACAACATTTTCACCTGATGCCAATTCATCTGCTTCATAAATCTTGTCAACATTAGTAATACCCATTTCATTCAGCCGAGCAATATTTCCTTCCTTTGTGTAATCAGCCCACTCACTGGTCTGAGCAATAGCAGGGTCATATACCAATTGGCCTTGGAAATGCCCGCCGAGGGCTCTCATGGCGGCAGCAGAAATCACACCTTCTGGAGCGGCTCCAATTCCCATTAAACAATGAGTACCAGTTCCAGCAAAACCACATGCAATTGCAGCCTGTACATCACCATCAGAGATTGGTTGAACTCTTGCACCAGTTGAACGGATCTCAGCAATCAAATCTTTATGTCTTGCTCTATCCATGACAACAATAGTCAATTCATTAATTGCCAAGCCAAGGCATTGACTAAGGATTTTTATGTTGTCAGTAGCAGATTTCCTTATGTCAACCTTGCCCTTTGCTGCTGGAGGTGCTGCAAGCTTCTTCATATAAAAATAAGGAGCATTAAACAAACCTCCTCGATCAGAAGCTGCTAGCACTGCCATTGATCCACGTTGGCTATTTGCACAAAGGTTTGTCCCTTCACAGGGGTCAACAGCAAAATCAACACCAGGTCCACTACCACTGCCAACCTCTTCTCCTATATAAAGCATTGGGGCCTCGTCTCTCTCTCCTTCTCCAATGACTATTCGGCCTTGCATTTCAATTTGACCCATTCGTTTTCTCATGGCTTCGACTGCAGCAGCATCTGCTTCGTCCTTTTTACCCAAGCCAGTCAGTTCAGCAGAGGCAATAGCCGCTTGCTCTACAACTTCGAGAATTTCCTGAATAAGAGTGCGATCCACTTGATGACTACAGAGAAGAATTTAATTACGTAAGAAAAGAGAAGGGCTGAACTTTACTGATAGCAAAGGTTTTTCACTAATCAAGATAAGAACTTGGTGCCGCAGTGGTTCTCAGCTCTTAGGCGCCGCTAACTTTATCAGTGCAAGTAACGCAAAAATGGTGAAAGGACCATTAATCAATAGAATCGCGAGTCAAAGTTAAAGATCGATGAGCACCAAACCTCTTGTTATCGCACCGTCAATCCTCTCAGCAGACTTTGCTCGTCTAGGCGAAGATGTTAGTGCTGTAGACAAAGCAGGGGCCGACTGGATTCATGTTGACGTAATGGACGGTCGTTTTGTCCCAAACATAACTATTGGTCCATTAATTGTTGAATCATTAAGACCAGTAACATCAAAGCCATTAGATGTTCATCTAATGATTGTTGAACCAGAGAGATATGTTGGAGATTTTGCAAAAGCAGGAGCTGATCATATATATGTTCAAGTAGAAGCGTGCCCTCATCTTCATCGAAATCTTGGTCAGATTAAGGATCTAGGGAAGAAAGCTGGCGCAGTTCTCAATCCGAGTACACCTCTGGACACTTTGGAATATTGCTTAGAACTCTGTGATCTAGTTTTAATTATGAGTGTAAACCCAGGTTTTGGTGGACAAAGTTTCATTGAAAGTCAAGTTAAAAAGATACGAGACCTACGAAATATATGCGATGAAAAAGGTTTTGACCCATGGATAGAAGTAGATGGCGGCATCAAAGCAGATAATGCGTGGAAGGTTATTGATGCAGGAGCAAATGCAATAGTCAGTGGGTCAGGAATATTCAATCAGCCAGACTATGCAGAAGCAATTAAGGGAATACGCAATAGCAAAAATCCAAATTCATGAATATATTTTTTACGTAAAAATAGAGACCTATCAACACTAGTAACTCTAGAAACTCTAGAAATAATAGGAGAAATAATGGTTAAAAGAACCAACCATAACTGTGCAGACCAACTCCAAGAAGATTAACACCTATATAACAAACAACTATCACAACTAAACCTATAGATGAAACTATTGCTGGTTTTCTTCCAGTCCAACCTCTGGTTATTCGTGTATGTAGGTAAGCTGCATATACCAACCAGCAAATAAGTGCCCAAGTCTCCTTGGGATCCCAACTCCACCAAGTCCCCCAGGCCTCATTTGCCCAAACGGCTCCACTTATCAAGCCTAATGTTAATAGTAAGAATCCAAAAGTAATTGATCTATAACTAATACTATCGAGTTTTTCTATCCTGCTAAATTCAACTGAACTCATATTGAACGAGTTATTAATAGGAAGTGCGAGATCATCTCTAAAACCACCAGAACCAGTCGAACTACTTCTAATAGCAAACTTTTTATCTCTATCAGTAAAAAGAACAGCTATTGATAACAATGAGCCAACAATTAAAGCTGCGTAACTACACATAACTACACTAACATGCATCACAAGCCAACTGGATCTAAGTGCAGGAACTAAAGGCGAAGATTCTTGAAGTCTTTCAGGCAAAGCAAAACTTGCAAAGGCTATGCATAACAAGGCAATAGGTGTAGTTGAGGCAAGAACAAGAGGGGAAGAGAAAGTCTTTTCAAGAAGTATTTGCGCAAATGTAAAAGACCAGGTCAAAAAGCACAGTGATTCATAAAGATTACTAATCGGAAAGTGTCCCGATTGCCACCATCTAAGTGTCAATTGTGAGGCTAACGAAAAATTAGCTAAAATTATTAGAATACGAGCAGTATTGGATGTCTTAGTATCACCTAAACTCCACAAAGTCAAAGGAAGTGCAACTAATAACAGAAAAAATGCAATCAAGCCAAAGGCCAGTACTGGCTCGTCAATAAAGTATGCAATGTTCTGCGAATTCATAATTTAATTTTATCAAGTAAATAAATTTCTGGTGTCATAATCAGCGACTTGCCTGCCTTAAAAGCAACTCACCTCCCAAAATTGATATCAAAACAGGTGACCATGCCGCAATTAATGGTGAAAGCGTGCCCTTTACTCCTAGAGAACTAAAGCTAAAGCTAAGGACATAATAAAAGAGAATCAAAACGACACTTATACCAAAACCTTGACTTCTACTAGTAGTTGTATTTGGCTTAGCTCCTAGACTGGCACCAATTAGACCAAACACAATGCATGCCATGGGCAACGTAAATTTCTCCTGAATTCTTACCTTAATTCTTCGTGATTCTTTTACATTACCTACTTCTGCATAAAGTTTCTCCGCCTTAATAGCCTCGGCAAGTGTCATATCATTAGCATCTTTAGGAAGCTCAGCAATTCTTTTTGGCCCAGTATCTAGGGGATATAGGTAACGAGAAAAGAGAGCTGTAGTAGTAATGCCATCTGAATCAATAGTAATTATCTTTCCATTTATAAACTCCCATTTAGATTCATCACTATTCCAAAAAGCCTTATTGGCCATAAGGATCTGACTAGTTTCAAACCTTGAAAAATCTAAAACAGTAACATCATTCATCTCGTTATTAAAAAATTTTCGAGCGTAGAATAAATGAGTAAGGCCGTCTCTAATCTTATTCGAAGAAGGATCATTTACAACTCCTTTCCTTGAATAAATAATATCATTTCCCTTTTCTAAAGATATAGCTTTACCCAAAGCTCTTTTTAAAGTTATTTCAGCATTTCTATTAGACAATGGAACAAGACTGTCATTAAATATGAAAGTCAATCCTGTCATTAAAACTGCCAAGGCCAAAGCTGGAGCAATCATCCTTCTGGTTGAGACACCAATACTTCGTAATGCCTTTAATTCGCTGTTAGCAGAAAGCCTGCTATAAGCAAGCAAAGTGGCCATAAGTGTGGCCATCGGGAAAGAAATAACTAAAAATCCCGGCAAACTTAAGATTAAAACTTTAATTGCAATAAATACTGGAAGTCCTGCTTCAACAATTTTCCTTATCAAATCAAACATCACTCCTACAGATAATGAAACAACTGTAAAAGCTGCTATTGCAAAAAGCAGAGGAGGCACTAACTCACCAAATAGCCATCTATCAATTAATGGAACCAAACGCCACTTAGAATATGACCAACGTTGTAACTTCCCCAACCATGAATCTCGGTCAACCGAGATATTAAATAGAGAGAGCTTCATAATTGGAAAGTCTCACCTAAATAATGTCTTCTCACAAGTGGATCATCAGCCACTTCATTAGATAGCCCTGACGAAAGAATTCTTCCATCATTAAGAATATAAGAACGGTTTGTAATGGCTAAAATTTCTCTGACATTGTGATCAGTAATCAGGATTCCCATCCCTCTATCCTTAAGTTTCTGTATTAAGGTTTGCAATTCTCCAACAGCCAAAGGATCTACTCCTGCAAATGGCTCATCAAGAAGTAAGTATTTTGGACCTACCCTCCCTACACTAAGTGCCCTAGCAACTTCGCACCGACGTCTTTCTCCCCCAGAGAGCTGATATCCGCGTCGATCAATGAATGAACTGAGATTAAAGTCCTCTATCAATTCTTCGCGCCGTAAACGCGCTAGAGCTTTAGATAAATCACTATGAGAGAGGGCAAGGTCAAGATTTTCTCGTACAGTAAGCTGTCTAAATATGCTTGGTTCTTGAGGCAAATAACCAATTCCCAATCGAGCCCTATCAGGAATTGAAAAATGTCTAATTAACTTTCCATCCAGCAAAACCTGACCAGAGTCAGGACGTAACAAACCGATAACTAAGTTAAAAGTGGTTGTCTTGCCCGCACCATTTGGCCCCAAAAGGCCAACAACTTCTCCAGGGTTCAAATACAAAGAAACTCCCCTTACTAAAGGACGACCACCAATATTTAAAGCGACTTGATCAAGAGTAAGGCTCATAGATCAGATGTTCCATCATTTAACTTGTCTGATTCAAGAATTAATTTAAGCAAAACCTGTGATCCAGATTGAGAATCTACTATCAATTTGTCATCTTCCAGAAAAAAAACAACACGTTCTCCGTGTAGTGAATTGATACCATCTCTGATTACATCTACGTCTCCGGTAAGTACAACTATACCTTCATCTTTTAAAAATTGAACTTGCCTAGAAGTCGCTACAATTCCCTTTTCTGGGTATACAATTCTAACATTTCCATACGCTGTAAAGACTCGATTTGTACTATTTGAGCTTTGGTTTTCTGATTCTATTATGATTTCACTCTGATTATTATTTGTGTCTATTTTTTTTAACTGTTGTGCATGTGAGTGTTGCAAAAATCCATAAGTTAACAAGATAAGAACACCTAATCTTTTCAAAATAAAAGGTTTTCTAGTTTGAGAAAAACTTTTAAATTTAATACTCTCGTGCAACATAAAATTCATCTAGGTTTCTCCTTCACTATTTTTGGAGAGGCGTGGAATAGTACAAAGATCCAAATCACGATTATTTTGAAGAGAGTAAAGCCTATGTTCAATGCACTTACAAAGTCTCCGTATATCTAATCCAAAATCAGAGCATCCGACTCTATTCAGCCTTCCCAAAGCCTCGCCAAAAAGAATAGTTGCACCATTTTTGTTGCCTCTTTCTAAATGTAATTGAGCAACTGCAACTTGCAATATTCCTTGCAATATATTTCGTTCAATACCAATAGATTCATGCCAAAGTTCTTCAAAGGAATCATGGGCACAATACCAGTCTTCGGAATTAAAATAATTCATAGCATTTTGAAAACGTTGATCTTCTAATAAAGATATTTTTTTATCTTTAAAGGTTTCCATTAGCGTTTACTAGAGCTCTTCTTCACAGATAATTTCCTCAATCTTATTGATTCCGGGGTTACCTCAAGCATTTCTCCTGGACCTATATATTCAAGGGCACGTTCAAGAGTTATCTCCATAGGAGATTGCAAAGTATCCAATTCTTCTGCCCCAGCAGACCTCATATTGGTTAGCTGCTTAGTCTTACAAATATTTATTTCAAGATCTTGAGGTCGATTGTTTTCACCAATAATCATACCCTTATAAACTTTTGTGCCTGGACGAATAAAGAATTGTCCTCTATCTTCTGCATTTTTGAGTGCATAAAAAGTAGCAACACCTTCTTCAAATGCAATTAAAACCCCATTCCTTCGTGCATCAAATTCACCAACAATAGGTCGATATTCAAAGAAAGAATGGCTCATAATACCCTCTCCACGTGTAGCACGAACAAACTCTCCGCGAAACCCAATTAAACCTCTAGAAGGAACAACAAATTCAAGTTGAGTTCTTCCATCACTGCCAGTCTCCATATTTTGCATCTCACCTCTTCTAATTCCAAGCTTTTCAATACATGATCCAACTGCTTCTTCAGGAACATCCATTACAAGAGTTTCAACCGGCTCACAAGCAATTTCATCAATTGTTCGAAAAATAACTTGAGGCTGAGAAACTTGAAACTCATAGCCCTCCCTACGCATTGTTTCAATCAGAATCCCCAAATGTAACTCCCCTCTTCCACTTACAGAGAAACGATCTGGAGAATCTGTATCTTCAACTCTTAGGGCAACATTAGTGAGCAATTCCTTCTGAAGCCGTTGACGTAATTGCCTACTAGTTACAAACTTTCCTTCTTTCCCTGCAAAAGGAGAGTCATTAACAACAAATGTCATTTGCAAAGTGGGTTCATCCACTTTTATCAATGGCAAAGCTTTTGGCTCATCTGGACATGCAATAGTCTCGCCAATATTAACCTCATCAAAACCTGCTACAGCGACTAAATCTCCAGCCAAGGCATTATCAATTTCAACTCTCTGCAAACCATCAAAACCCAATAATTTGCTTATTCTCCCCCGTTTATTTGTGCCATTCTCTTTAATTAAAATTGCATTTTGTCCATTTCTAATAATACCATTATGTACCCTACCTATAACAATTCTTCCTAGGAAGTCAGAATAATCAAGAGTTGTTATCTGTAACTGCAAAGGCTTATCTTTATCACCGACTGGTGGCGGGACATGACGGAGAATTGCATCAAAAAGAGGTTTCATATTATCGCTTTTATCTGCCATGTCTTCAGTTGCAAATCCACCCAATCCACTTCCAAATAAATAAGGGAAGTCACACTGATCATCGTCAGCACCCAATTCAAGAAATAGATCAAGAACTTTGTCTACAGCAGTCTCAGGTTCTACCCTGGCCCGATCTACTTTGTTAACAAAAACAATAGGCCTCAAACCCTGTTCTAATGCTTTCTTAAGTACAAAACGAGTTTGAGGCATAGGACCTTCATTTGCGTCCACAATCAAAAGACATCCATCTACCATTCCAAGAACTCGTTCAACCTCACCTCCAAAGTCAGCATGGCCAGGAGTGTCAACAATATTTATCCTTGTCTCTTTGTAGGTTACCGCTGTGTTTTTTGAAAGGATCGTAATTCCCCTCTCGCGTTCCAAATCATTTGAATCAAGTACACAAGTAGGTACAGCCTCATTGTCCCGAAAAATTCCTGACTGACTTAATAAAGCATCAACCAAAGTGGTTTTACCGTGGTCCACATGGGCGATGATTGCAATATTTCTGATCGACTGTTCTTTTGTACTCATTTTATTTGTGGCTTCAGTAATGGATAAAAGTACATCTGCCGAAGGTTATCTCAGAAAGTGAGAAAAGAACCTTTTTAAAGAGCATTCAAAGACCTTTAGGCATCTTTAATAGCACTTATGAGGTTCTACTCAAAAAAATATCCAAAAGGGTAGTCATATAAAAATTGATTAATTTAGCGATTCTGCCTTCCGTCGACTCTCATTGGCAGCCTCAAATTGTCGGAGTGCTTCTACCGTCCCTTCAAACCTCCAATGCCAGGGTTCATAGCTAACTTTCTGTGCGTTACCTTTCGGGAAAGACATTACAAAGTGATATTTGGCTGCATTTTTTTCAAGCCATTTAAAAGCATCAGTATTTGCGAACTCGACCTCAAAATCAGTGTCACGTCTTCTTGCATCACCCAAATCAATTGCATATCCTGTACTGTGTTCTGAATATCCTGGTGGGGCAGATACTTTTGCTCTCTCAACAGCAATTTGATTTCGAGCCTTTTTTGTTCCATAAAAAATTTGTCTTTGAAGATCAATAGATCTATATCCACTCAGGAAAACCAAATCAATTCCGTCATATGCAGCAGCTGCTCGCATTAATTTAAGAGCCTTATAAGTATCTTTATGAAGTTCAAGGCCTGGATAAACAGTAATCAAATCATTATTTGATGCTTCAGGGTAGGGATAATGACCAAGCAAACGGCCATCAGAAGAAGGCACTGCCTCAGGCCAAAAAAGAGAAAGGGTTCTTCTAAATCGTGAAGGCAGGCTAAAAGCTAGTAATAGCAAGCCAACAGTAAGGGAAATAGATATAAAAGCTATTAGACGATACTCTCTTGGTGTTGGCCTCCTAAGAGGACTAGACCTTTTTGCGAGAGGGATTTCGTCAGATAGATTCTTTCGAGCTGATTGTGCCCGATACACAAAAAATGGATTCTTTAGATGTTTCGATCGTAACGGGCTTAGCAATAATCTTTACGAGATTTGTTTTGGCGAGTTAGTTTTCTTTGATTAATCAAAGATTAGTTCAAAAGATGTTGCGAGTTGCAGTGATCGGTGGCGGGCCAAGTGGCTCATGTGCCGCAGAAATTCTTGCCAAAGCCGGTATCCAAACTTGGATCTTTGAAAGGAAGCTAGACAACGCAAAGCCATGTGGGGGTGCAATACCACTTTGTATGGTTGCTGAATTTGACCTTCCAGACTCAATAATTGATCGGAAAGTGAGGAATATGAGGATGATCTCACCATCTAACCGTGAAGTAGATATAAGCCTAGACAAGGTATATGGAGAAACTGACAATGAATACATTGGCATGTGTCGAAGAGAGGTAATGGATGCCTTTATGAGAGATCGAGCCGCAGAACTTGGAGCAAACCTAATTAATGGATTAGTTACCAAGATAGATACAGGCTCCAATCGACAAGGGCCATATAAACTCACATACTCAGATTATTCATCCGGAGAAAGTACTGGAGAGTCCAAAAACCTTGAAGTAGATCTAATAATTGGGGCTGATGGAGCAAATAGTCGGGTAGCAAAAGCTATGGATGCAGGGGATTACAACGTCGCAATTGCCTTCCAAGAGCGCATCAAACTTCCCGAGAAAGAAATGTCTTACTACGAAGACCTCGCAGAGATGTATGTAGGGACTGATGTCTCACCAGACTTCTATGGATGGGTTTTCCCAAAATACGATCATGTTGCAGTAGGGACTGGAACCATGCAGAAAAACCAGTCATTAATAAAAAGCCTTCAATTTGGTGTAAGAGAAAGAGCTAAAAAACGACTTGTAAATGGAGAGGTCATCAAGGTCGAGGCCCACCCCATACCTGAACATCCACGCCCACGCAGAGTTGTAGGGCGAATGGCCTTAGTAGGTGATGCAGCAGGATATGTAACAAAAAGTTCTGGAGAAGGAATATATTTTGCAGCAAAAAGTGGTCGCATGTGTGCAGAAGAGATTGTTATGGCAAGTCAAAATGGAAAAATAATTCCTACTGAAAAGGATCTCAAAAAATATTTAACAAAATGGGATAAGAAGTATGGAGCCACTTATAAAGTTCTTGAAATTCTGCAAAATATCTTTTATTCAAATGACGGAGCCAGGGAAGCTTTTGTTGAAATGTGTGACGATCTAGACGTTCAAAGACTAACTTTTGACAGCTATTTATATAAAACTGTAGTCGCAATGAAACCACTGCAACAAATAAAACTTACGCTAATGACCATAGGGTCAGTGCTTAGAGGTCGAGCACTCGCTCCAGACAAATACAAACCAGTTCCAAGTGCTGTAAGAGACGAAGAAGAAGTAACTAAAATGCTTGAGGTATCATCTATCAAAGGCGGTATAAAAAAAGCGACCGATAAAAGTTAGGTCCTATAACTGAGAACAAAGAGAGAACATCCAAAATAAATTAAGAAATTAGCCATATTAAAATTTACTAGTTTTTTATTTGATCGAAATCAGCAAGTATGCTTGCCTGATTGCAAAAGACACCCAACAGATTAAGTCGATTATTCCTAATAAGATCATTATCAGACATAACCATTACGCTTTGCTCACCATCAAAAAATGCAGCCAGGGCTTCTGACCCAGAAGCAAGCCCCTCCGCCAAAAGTTTATAACGGTCAGAAGAACTACTTCTAGTAATAGGCTCTAAAGAATTTAAAACATGCATCAAATTTTCCTCACTAGATTTCTCAAACAATTCAGGATCAATATAGTCAGACGTACTAATAATACTCTTATCTAAAGAACCTTTAGCTGCTAAACGAGATGCCCTGGTCACAACAGATTGTACAAGTGTGAGCTCATTTGAATCTCTCATGCTTGATAACAACATTACGCGTAATCTTGCATCCAAAGGATCAGATAGTGTCCTTTTAACTGATGTGGTCTCTCCAGCAATTGCTTGAATCAGGTCAATATCAATACCATACTCTTCTAGTAAACTCACAACTCTTTGACGGAAAAACTCTAATAAATCTTGCAGGACCCTTGCTTTATTAATTTCAAGATCAGGAAGTAAAATTGCCCACTTATTTATAGCCATGTCGATTAATTCCACTAAATTCACCTTCCATTCCTTGTCCCAAATAATCTGCAAAACTCCGTTGCCAGCTCTACGTAATGCATAAGGATCAGAAGAACCACTAGGCCTTTCACCTTTAGCAAAAATACTAATCAAAAGCTCAATCCTATCTGACAAAGCTAGGATGCAACCTTCATTAGATTTAGGAAGTTGATCTCCAGCAAATCGCGGGAAATAATGCTCTAATACTGCTAATGCGACCTCTCTATTTTCACCCTCTGCAAGAAGATATTTACCACCCATAAGTCCCTGTAGTTCTGGAAACTCACCTACTATTTGGCTAGCAAGATCATGTTTGCAGAGTCTTGCTGATCTTATAACATTTTTCAATTGTAGTTCCGAAATATTTAACGATTCACCAAGCAGTAAAGAAAGTAATTCAATGCGATTAACACGGTCATATAATGTACCCAAATTCTCTGAAAAGGTAATCCTTCTAAGTTCATCACATCTATCACTATTCGGTACTGAAATATCAGAATTTACAAAAAACTCTGCATCCGAAAGCCTAGCTCTAAGAACACGTTCATTTCCTCTTCTAATAGATTCATTAGCGGCAGGTAAACCATTAGATATACACAAAAAATTAGGAAGTAATTTGTTCCTAGCATCCAAAGACAGAGGGTCTGATGAAGCGTTGCCTAAATAGAGAGGTATATAACGTTGATGAACACGCATAACAGTACAAAGTACTTCTGAAGGAAGATCTAAAAATGAATGTTCAAATTCACCTTTAATAATAGAAGGAGACTCAACCAGATCAGTAAGTTCCTCCAATAAATCATTAGTCAAACCAGGGCTAGCATGAAGTTCTTTAGCCGAGTCTTCGATCAGATTTCGAATCAAAGACTTTCTTTTTCCTCTATCAATCTCTACACCAACAGTTCTCAGAGTCGAAGCATACTCATCAGCAGAAGGAATTACTACATCATCCTTATACAATCGATTTCCTCTACTCACGTTTGCGGAAATAACTGCAGGATCTCCACCCTCAAGTCGGACCTGAACCAAAGTTTTATCCAATAGGGAAACGAGCCAGCGTATCGGTCTAGGGAAACGCCTTTCTCCATTTCCCCATCTCATAAATCTTGTGCCTTGGATATTTCCAATCCATTCAGGAATTAGTTCACTTAACAAATTCTTGGTCAGGGAACCATATTCAAGAACCTTCGCGAAAACGAATGGTCCTTTTGGTGTCTCTCGTATTTCTAACATTGAAGGGTCAATTTTAAATCTACTAGCAAAGCCAAGTGCAGCCTTGGTAGGAACCCCATCTTTAAAGGCCTGTGATGCAGGAGGTCCTTTAAAGAGCTCCTCTGAATCATCTGCGTATTCAGCCAAACCTTCTACAAGAAGAACAATCCTCCGAGGAGTACTTGTGCATGTAACTAATTCATGGCTTATACGTTTTTGTATCAAATCATGGCTAACCATTTTCTCTAATTGAGATACCACAAGCCTTGCAAAATCGGCTGGAAGCTCCTCGGTCCCGATCTCAAGCAGAAAAGTCGCCACAGAGAAAGAGGTAATGGTATATCACACTTTATTGAATGGTCGAACGATAAATCAGGGTACGTTTAGCTACGCTGCAATAGGAGAAAGATCATGACGTGATTCAAGGGCAGAGAGAATCAAGCCAATCGGCAAAGAAAAGGCTTTCTTCGTGCATTGCCAATGGATCAGAGCGTACAAAATTTGAGCAATTTAAAGCTGCTAGCCAATACTTACGAGAGCCTCTTGCCACTGAACTTCAAAACCAGAGCAAGAATTTCACTAACGATTCAGTCCAATTACTAAAGTTTCACGGCAGTTATCAACAAGACAATCGAGAGAATCGTAAGAAAGGAACTGAAAAAGATTGGCAAATGATGCTCAGGCTTCGAAGCCCTGGAGGGAAAATACCGGCATCGTTATATAGCGCTTTAGATGACCTATCTGATCGTCTTGGGAATGAAACTCTGAGGGCAACCACAAGGCAAGCATTTCAAATGCATGGCATTCGGAAAGAGAACCTCAAAGAAGTAATTGGAACAATTATCAAATCGATGGGCTCAACACTTGCTGCGTGCGGAGATATAAACCGCAACGTTATGGCACCAGCAGCCCCATATAAAAAAGGTGCCTATCCTGCCGCACAAAGACTTGCCAATGAAATAGCAGACTTACTAACCCCCACTGCAGCCCAAGGTTCATATCTTGATCTTTGGGTAAATGGTGACTTGAAATATAGAATTCAGCCAAATAATAAAGTCAAAAAAGCAAAAGAAAGCCAAAAGAAAGGTTCTATTTATAGTGGCGATAAAAATGAACCTCTTTATGGATCAACATATATGCCCCGAAAATTCAAATGCGCCGTAACAGTACCGGGAGATAATTCTCATGACATAGGGTTAGTAGCCTTTGTAAAAAACAATGGCAATTTAAAAGGTTGTAATGTCTACGTTGGCGGCGGGATGGGTCGCACACATAACAACGATCAAACATTTGCACGAACAGCTGATTCACTAGGCT